>NZ_JBVVPQ010000035.1:0-79929 GCF_055811695.1 Bradyrhizobium sp. MI1.3
AAAAACCCCCCCCCCCCCCCCCCGCGCCCCTACACCCCCCCCCCCCCCCCCCCCCCCCCCCCCCCCCCCCCCCGCCCCCCGGGCCCCCCCCCCCCCCCCCCCCCCACGACACCTCCTCTTTGGCCGGCAGGAGCGACACCTCACTTGTGGCGGCCAGAATCTGCTAACACCACCCCATGACCGCACCCGACGCGACCTCCCCCGCCAGGCCCGATACGACCCCCACCTCCTGGCGTGACAGCCTTGCCGTTTACCTGCAACGGCGGGTGCTGATCGTGCTGTTCCTCGGCTTCTCGTCCGGGCTGCCGCTGGCGCTGTCGGGCTCGACGCTGTTGGTGTGGATGCGGGAGTCGGGCGTCGATCTCAAGACCATCGGGCTGTTTGCGCTGGTCGGCACGCCCTACACGCTGAAATTCCTGTGGGCGCCGCTGGTCGATGCGATGCATGTGCCACTGTTCACGCGTGCGCTCGGGCGACGACGCGGTTGGCTGCTGTTCTCGCAATTGCTGCTGATCGTCGCGATCCTGCTGCTGGCGCTGACCGATCCCGCGCGCTCGCCGTTCTATGTCGCGCTCGGCGCATTGCTGGTGGCGACGGCCTCGTCGACGCAGGACATCGTGGTCGATGCCTTCCGCGTCGAGAGCCTGCCGGAAAGCGAGCAGGCCGCCGGCATGGCATCCTATGTCGCGGCCTATCGCATCGGCATGCTGGTCTCGACCGCCGGCGCGCTGTTCATTGTGTCGGGCTTCGAGAGCACCGGCATCACCCGCACATCCGCCTGGATGTGGGGTTATGTGGTGATGGCGGCGATGGTGCTGATCGGGACGATCACGGCGCTGATCGCGACCGAACCCGAGCAGTCGGTGCGGGCGGAAGCTGCGACGCAGACGCAAACCGCGTTCGCGCGCGTGCTGCACGCGGCGATCGGCGCCTTCTCGGAATTCCTGACGCGCAAGGACGCGCTTGCGGCACTCGCCTTCGTCGTGCTGTTCAAGTTCACCGACGCCTTCTCCGGCACGATGACCGCGCCGTTCGTGATCGACCTCGGCTTCTCCCGCAACGACTATGCCGCGATCGTGAAGGGTGTGGGCCTCGCTGCGACGCTGATCGGCGGCTTTGCCGGCGGCTTCGTCGCCCGGCGCTATTCGCTCGCGAGCAGCCTCTGGATCGGCGGCGTGGTGCAGGCGCTCGCGAACCTCTCCTTCTCCTGGCTCGCCTTCGTCGGCACCAGCCAATGGGCGCTCGCCTTCGCCATCACTTGTGAGAACTTCACCAGCGCCATCGGCACGGTGATCTTCGTCGCCTATCTCTCGGCGCTCTGCCAGAACCCGCTGCACACGGCGACGCAATATGCGCTGCTCACCGCGCTTGCCGCGGTGGGGCGGACCTATCTCTCGTCAGGCGCCGGCTTCGTGGCTGATACCACCGGCTGGCCGCTGTTCTTCGTGATCTGCATGCTGGTGGCGATCCCGAGCCTGGTGCTGCTGGCCTGGCTGCAGAAGCGCGGGCATTTCGATGCGTTGGGGCCGGTCAGGGTTTGACACTGCCCTCTCTCCTCGTCATTGCGAGCGAAGCGAAGCAATCCAGACTGCCGCCGCGGACACGATCTGGATTGCTTCGTCGCAAGAGCTCCTCGCAATGACGAACGGAGAGGGTAGCGCGCCCACCCCGCTACTGCTTCTTGATCAAACTCCACTTCGTGATCACGGCCTCGCTCATCTGGCCGGGATCGCTGGCGCAGGCGATCTCGTCGACCTTGACCGAGATCTCCTTGCCGGCGAACGTCTTCAACTGCGCGGCCTGGGCGTCGCCGCTGGGAACGAGCTGGAAGGTTTCGGGGCCGGTCTCGAGGTTGCACAGCCCGTTCGGCGGCGGCAGCCGGCGCGGCTCGGAGGTGATCTGGTACATCGCAACCCGCTTGCCGACGTTCTTGACGTCGCGCACTTTCATCGTGTTCAGCTCGCCCGACAGCACCTCGCCGGCATTGATCGGCTTGCCGGGCTTCGACGGCGGCGGAGCCCCATCGTCCTGCTGCGCGGAGATGGCCGGCGTCGCCAGCATCGCCATCGTCGCGACCAAAGCCCATCGTGTGGCGAAAAGTTTCGTCATGTCGTCCGTTCCGTGAGTCTGGATGGCTAGAACAGGGTACGCTGCCGCATCGCGGCCGATAGCGTGCCTTCATCGAGATAATCAAGCTCGCCGCCGACCGGCACACCATGGGCGAGCCGGGTTACTTTTACGTTGGCGTCCTGAAGCAGGTCGGTGATGTAATGGGCCGTGGTCTGGCCGTCGACCGTGGCATTCAGCGCCAGGATGACCTCGTGCACCTGCGCCTCATGCGCGCGCGCCACCAGCGCTTCGATGGTGAGGTCCTGCGGACCGACGCCGTCGAGCGGCGACAATGTCGCGCCCAGCACGTGATAGCGCCCTTGAGTGGCATTGGCCCGCTCCAGCGCCCAGAGATCGGCAACGTCGGCGACGACGACGATGATCGAGGGATCGCGCCTCGGATCGGTGCAGACCGTACAGGGACTTTGCGTGTCGATGTTGCCGCAGGTCTTGCAGACCTGGACCTTCTCGAGCGCGACCTGCATGGCCGAGGACAGCGGCATCATCAGCGCTTCGCGCTTCTTGATCAGATGCAGCGCGGCGCGCCGCGCCGAGCGCGGGCCGAGGCCCGGCAGCCGCGCGAGAAGCTGGACCAGCCGCTCGATTTCAGGACCCGCAACAGCGCCCATCCTACTGGCCGAACAGCCCCGACAGCCCCGGCGGCAGGCCGAGCCCGCCGGTGAGCGACTGCATCTTCTCCTGCATAGCGGCTTCCGCCTTGCGGCGGGCCTCGCCGAACGCGGTGACGAGCAGATCCTCGAGCACTTCGCGCTCTTCCGCCTTCATCAGCGAAGGATCGATCTTGACGCCCTTGACGTCCATCTTCGCGGTCATGCGCACAGCGACGAGACCGCCGCCGGAGATGCCCTCGACCTCGACGTTGGCGAGCTGATCCTGCATCTCCTGCATCTTGGATTGCAGCTGCTGCGCCTGCTTCATCATGCCGAATATATCGACCATCGGTGCTGTCCTTGAAAATCGGCTCTAGAGATCGTCGCCGTCGGAACCGTCGGGCGGATCGTCACTGCCATAGTCGGCATTAATATCGGATTCCGGCGCCTCGGGGGCAAGCCTGCGGACCTCGACGACCTTCGCACCCGGAAAACGCGACAGCACCTCGCGCACGCGCGGATCGGCCTCGGCGGTGCGCGCATGTTCCTGCTTGGCCGCCTGGTTCACCGAGCGCAGCGTGGGCTGGCCCGGCTCGTTGGAGACGATCACGGTCCAGCGGCGTCCGGTCCAGAGCTCGAATTTGCGCGCGAGATCGGAAATCATGGTCTTGGAGGCGTTGGGCTCGAGCGCGACTTCCAGCCGGCCTTCCTCGAAACGGACGAGGCGCATGTCGCCTTCGAGCGCGCCCTTGGTCAGGAGGTCGCGCTTCTGCCCGGCCAGCGCAACGAGCTGGGTGAAGCTCGTGACGCGCAACACGGGCGCGGCAGCTTGCGGATCCGGCGCGGGCGTTGCCATCTGCGGACGGGCACCACCGCCGCCGAAGGAGGACGGCGACGATGTCGGAATGCGAACTGGAGCCGCGGACGCCACCGGCCCGGCCGGCGCGCTGCGCGTGGCACCGCCGCCGCTCACGACCGGCGAACCGCCGCCGTTCTGCTCCAGCATCTTGATCGCTTCGTCCGGCGTCGGCAGGTCGGCGACATAGGCGATGCGCACCAGCACCATCTCGGCGGCAGCCGCGGGCCGCGTCGCGGCCTGCACCTCGGTGATGCCCTTGAGCAGCATCTGCCACATCCGCGACAGCACGCGCATCGAGATCTTCGAGGCGAAATCCCGTGCGCGCACACGCTCGGTCTCGCCATAGGCGACGTTGTCGGCGGTCGCCGGCACGATCTTCACGCGGGTGACGAAATTGACGAATTCGGCGAGATCCGAGAGCACGACGATCGGATCGGCGCCGACGTCGTATTGGTCGCGGAACTCCCTGAACGCGGATGCGATGTCGCCACGCGCCAGAGAATCGAAAAGATCGATGACACGGGTGCGGTCGGCGAGCCCCAGCATCTGCCTGACGGCATCGGCCTTCACGGTGCCCGCCGCATGCGCGATCGCCTGATCGAGCAGCGAGAGCGAATCGCGCACCGAGCCTTCCGCGGCGCGCGCGATGATGCCGAGCGCTTCAGGCTCGATCTCGACGTTTTCCTTGGCCGCGATGTTGGCGAGATGCTTCATCAGCACGTCGGCCTCGACGCGGCGCAGGTCAAAACGCTGGCAGCGCGACAGCACGGTCACCGGAACCTTGCGGATCTCCGTCGTGGCGAACACGAATTTGGCGTGCTCCGGCGGTTCCTCCAGCGTCTTCAGGAAGGCGTTGAACGCCGCTGTCGACAGCATGTGGACTTCGTCGATGATGTAGACCTTGTAGCGGGCGCTGGCCGGCGCGTAGCGGACGCTGTCATTGATCTGACGAACGTCGTCGACGCCGGTATGCGAGGCCGCGTCCATCTCCAGCACGTCCATGTGCCGGCTTTCCATGATCGCCTGACAATGCACGCCGAGCGTCGGCATCTGGACCGTCGGGCCCTTCACCGAGCCATCCGGCATCTCGTAGTTGAGCGCACGGGCAAGGATGCGCGCGGTGGTGGTCTTGCCGACCCCGCGGACGCCGGTGAGAATCCAGGCCTGCGGAATGCGGCCGGTCTCGAACGCATTGGAGACGGTGCGGACCACGGCCTCCTGGCCGATCAGATCGTCGAAGCTTGAAGGACGGTATTTCCGCGCCAGCACCCGGTAGGGCGTGCTGGCCTGGCCGGCGCTGTGAGGGTTGGGAGGGGCGCCAGCGTCGGTCATCGGTCGATCCGCAATGAAGTGTCTTTCGGCCGGCTTTGCGGAAAGGAGCGCGCTGGCGGCCCGAGCCGCCGGCGCAATTCGCTCGGAAAAACAGGTAGGAGACTGACGAGCGACCCGATCCGGACCTCGTTAGGGCTGCTTCCTTCCGGACCTGACCCGGTTGGCGAGTGGCTCGTCCACCGCCAATCTCCCGGTCCCTATTTGGGGCCAAAAGGACCGGAAAGCAAGCGGGTATCGGCTTGAACAGGCTGGGCTTCGTGGTGGCTTGCCCAGCATCCGGGCAATTCCCGGTCTGCCTAGCCGATAGGCTGTGCTTTCACTGCCGGAGGCGCCTTGGTAAGAACGCTGCCGGAACCCCTTCCAACAGAAAAGCGATTGATCCCAATGGTTACACGTCGTGATGTTGCATCGATTGTCGGACTTGGCGCGATGGCTGCGGCGACGCTGGCCTCCCCGGCCGTGGCGCAGACCGCCGATTCCAATGAATCGACCTTCGCCCGCATCCGCCGCACCAAGAAGATGCGCATCGGCGCGGTCGGCGGCGGCGCGCCCTATTACATGAAGGATCTTTCGACGGGCCAGTGGAAGGGATTTTACGTCGACATCGCCAAGGCGCTTGCCGAGGACATGGAGGCCGAGCTCGAGATCACCGAGACCACCTGGGGCAATTCGGTGCTCGACCTGCAGTCCAACAAGATCGACATCTTCTTCGGCCTCAACCCGACTCCGAAGCGTGCGCTGGTGGTCGACTTCTCGGTGCCGGTCTTCAACAACGCCTTCGGTATCCTCTGCAAGAAGGACTTCAAGCCGAAGAGCTGGGCCGAGCTGAACTCGCCCGACGTCAAGATCGCGGTCGACCAGGGCTCGTCGCACGACCAGGTCGTCAGCCGCCTGACGCCTAAGGCGCAGATCTCGCGGCTGAAGACTGCCGATGACGCCACCGCCGCGCTGCAGACCGGCCGCGTCGACGCGCAGTGCCTGATCACCATGCTGTCGCTGACGGTATTGAAGAAGAACCCCTCGCTCGGCCAGTTCGTGCTGCCGACGCCGATCTTTGCGACGACGTCGAACGCCGGCTTCCGCCGCGAGACCGACAAGACCTGGCGCGACTACGTCAACACCTGGATCGACTTCAACAAGGGCCTCGGCTTCATCCGCAACGCGATCATCACCAATATGGAGCTGGTGGGCGTGACCGAGGCGGACATCCCGCCGGGCGTGTCGTTGTAAGGTATGCTGAATTTGGATCGGGCTGGATCCCCGAGCGCCTGTGCTCCCCCTCTCCCGCTTGCGGGAGAGGGTTGGGGAGAGGGTGTCTCCTCTAGGGAGACTCCCCAAGAGGATAGAACCCTCACCCGTCGCTTCGCGCCGACCTCTCCCGCAAGCGGGAGAGGTGCACCGAGCATGCGGCTCGACTGTCTTCAATTCGCGCGCGACTGAGGTCCAAGATAATATGTATCAGTGGGATTTCGGCATCCTCTGGAGCTATCGCTGGCTCTTTCTCAACGGGCTCGGCGTCACCGTTGGCTTCACGTTGGTCATCGTTGTGCTCGGCCTCGTCTTCGGCCTGTTCGGCGCGTTCGGGACCCTGTCGCGCTTTCGCGCGGTGCGCCTTCTCGCGCTCACCTTCATCGAGGCGTTCCGCTGCACGCCGATCCTGGTGCAGCTGATCTGGTTCTATTACGCGCTGCCGATCCTGGCCGGCGTCGAGATGACGCCGATCACGGCCTCGGCGCTGGCGCTCTCGCTCTATGGCGGTTCGTTCTATTCGGAGATCATCCGCGGCGGCATCATCTCGATCGATCGCGGCCAGTCCGAAGCCGGCGCCGCGCTCGGCATGACCCCAGGCCAGAGCATGCGGCGCATCGTGCTGCCGCAGGCGATCAAGCGCATGATCCCGGCGCTGATGAACCAGTCGATCATCCAGTTCAAGAACACCTCGCTGGTCTCGGTGCTGGCGGTGCCCGACCTGGTCTATCAGAGCCAGGTCGCCGCCCATGACAGCTACCGTCCGCTGGAGACCTACACCGCCGTCGCGGTTGCCTATGCGGCGATCCTGATTCCCCTCACCATCATGGTCCGGCGCGGCGAGAAGCGACTGGCGGTCGGCGAATGAGCGACACCTCTTCCAAGATCGAGATCCGGGCGCTGCGCAAGAGCTTTGGCAGCAACGAAGTCCTGAAGAACATCAGCCTCGATGTCCCCAAGGGCGGCGTCGTCGCGCTGATCGGCCCGTCCGGCTCCGGCAAATCGACGCTGCTCCGCTGCATCAACCTCCTGGTGACGCCCGACGGCGGTAGCGTCCGCGTTGGCGACACGAGCTTTTCGTTCGGACAAGGCACAAAGCTGCCCGACGTGAAGACGCTGGCAGGATTCCGCGCCACCACCGGCATGGTGTTCCAGCATTTCAACCTGTTCCCGCACATGACGACGCTCCAGAATGTGATGGAGGGACCGGTCACGGTGCGGCGCATGGCCAGGGCGGACGCCGAGAAACTCGCACGAGCGCAACTCGTCAAGGTGGGCCTTGCAGAGAAGGCCGACCAATATCCGGCAACGCTCTCCGGCGGACAGAAGCAGCGCGTCGCGATTGCCCGGGCGCTTGCCATGGAGCCGGACGTGATGCTGTTCGACGAAGCCACCTCCGCACTCGATCCCGAGCTTGTCGGCGAGGTGCTCGCCGTGATCCAGCAGCTGGCGTCGGAGGGCATGACCATGGTGATCGTGACCCACGAGATCGCCTTTGCCCGCGAAGTCGCCGACCGTCTGATCTTCATGCGCGACGGCGTCGTGATCGAGGAAGGCCCGGCGCGGCAGGTGATCGACAATCCAAGAGAAGCTGCGACCCGCGCCTTCCTTAGCCATTTCCACCGCACCGGCGCATTGCCGCCGGCCACAACGGCATCGTGATGTCCGATATCAACCGCGTCTATCTCGTCACCGGCGCCGCCAGCGGCATCGGCCGCGCCACCGCAAGACTGCTCGCAACGCCCGGCACGGCGCTGCTGCTCCACACGCGCTCGAACGCAGAGGGTCTCGACGTCACGGCCGCGGAAGCCGAAGCGCAAGGTGCGATCGTCGCAAAATGCCTCGGCGATCTCGCCGAGGAGGCCGCGGTCACCGACGCCCTCGCCGCTACGCAAAGCGCCTTCGGCCGGCTCGACGGATTGATCCTGGTCGGCGGCCATGCCCGCCGCGGCAGCGCCATCGGTACGCCGGCGGATCAGTTCCGCAAGGCGATGGATGAATCGGCGCTGGCGTTCACGCGGTTGGTGGACGCCGCGCTCCCGCTGCTGCGTGCGGGACGAGATGCGCGGATCGTGGCAGTGTCGTCGTTCGTGGCGCACGCGATCCGGCCGGAGTTCGCACCCTTTGCAGCGACGGCCGCGAGCCGCTCCGCGCTCGAAGCGCTGGTGCGCCTCACCGCAGTCGAGCTCGCCGGGGAGGGCATCACCGTCAACGCCGTCGCGCCGGGCCTGATCATCAAGGACAAGCCCAGCGAAAGCCGGCTGTCACCCGAGCAGATCGCGGCGACCGAAGCACTGATCCCGATGAACCGCCGCGGGCGGCCGGAGGAAGTGGCCGAGATCATCGCCTTTCTGGCCTCCCCGAAAGCATCCTACGTCACCGGCCAGGTCTGGCACGTCAATGGAGGCCTGACATGACCGAAGCGACCGTCGCACGTCTCAGGCTGTTCCTGATCGAGAGCCCGATCAAGATGGCGCGCCTCCAGGGCGTTGGCAACGTCAAGGGCACGGTGAAACGCGTGCTGCTCGAACTGACGTCGAGCGACGGCGTGATCGGCTGGGGCGAGGCGGCACCGTGGGAAGTGTTCACGGGAACGCCGGAAGCAGCCTTCTCCGCGCTCGACATCTATTTGCGGCCGATCGTGATGGGCAAGTCGGTGCGTCGCATCCGCGCGCTGATGGCCGAGCTCGATCGTGCCTTGGTCGGACATGCCGAAGCCAAGGTCGCGATCGAAATGGCGCTGCTCGACATCGTCGGCAAGTCCTCGGGACTTTCGGTCGCTGACCTGCTCGGCGGCCGCGTGCGGGACACGATCCCGCTGTCGTTCTCCATCGCCGATCCGGATTTCACTGCCGATCTCGAACGCATGCGGAAGATGTTTCCGGACGGGAACGTCATCTACAAGGTCAAGACCGGCGTGAAGTCGCATCGCGAGGATCTCGATCATCTTGCGGCGATCCGGAAAGAATTCGGCGACAAGGTCGATCTTCGCGTCGATTACAACCAGGCCTTAGCGCCATTCGGCGCGATCAAGATCCTGCGCGACGTCGAGCAGTTTGCGCCGACCTTCATCGAGCAGCCGGTGCCGCGCAAATATCTCGACGTGATGGAGCAGCTGACCGCGGCGCTGGAGACGCCCGTGCTCGCCGACGAAAGCTGTTTCGACCGCCGCGACATGATGGAGGTGGTGCGCCGCGAGGCGGCTGATGCCGTCTCGATCAAGCTGATGAAGGCCGGCGGCCTGTTCGAGGCGCAGGCGATCATGGCGATCGCCGACATCGCCGGCCTGCCCGGCTATGGCGGCACACTGTGGGAGGGCGGCATCGGGCTCGCCGCGGGCACGCAGCTGATCGCGGCGACGCCGGGAATCTCGCTCGGTTGCGAATTCTACATGCCGCACCATGTACTGACCGAGGACGTGCTGGAAGAGCGCGTCGCCAATCGCGGCGGCCACGTCGTGGTGCCCGACGGCCCGGGCCTCGGCATCCGCGTCAGCGAAGCCTCGGTCCGCGCCAATGCGCGGGTGCTGGCGGAGGCGTAAAAGCACGCCCCCACCGTCGTCCTGGCGAAAGCCAGGACCCATTACCCCAAGGAGAAGTTTGTGGCACGAAGTCGGTAAACCCCGAATCTTCGCCAAGCCCAATCCTGTGGTAATGGGTCCTGGATCTGCGCTGCGCTTGTCCAGGACGACGATCGCGTATGCGGCCCCTGCGGAGCGCCATCCTTCCCCTATCGGAATCGCTGTCGTATGGTCGGAGCAAATATTCAGGGGTTCCGCCCCGCCATGCCCGATTCCCGTCGGGCCATCCGGAAATCTTCATGCCCGAACCCGCCTGGTCGCTGCACTCCCGCCTGAAAGAGGATACCATCGACATCGGCGATTTGCCGCTGTCCAAGGTATTGGTCATCAAGGACGCGCATTATCCCTGGCTGCTGCTGGTGCCGCGGCGCGCGGATACGGTCGAGATCATCGACCTCGACGAGGTGCAGCAGGCGCAATTGATGACCGAGATCTCCCGCGTCTCGCGCGCGCTGAAGGAGATCACCCAATGCGACAAGCTCAACATCGCGGCACTGGGCAACCTCGTGCCCCAGCTTCACGTCCACATCATCGCGCGCCGCACCAGTGACGCCGCCTGGCCGCGGCCGGTCTGGGGCGTGATGCAGCCCTTGGCGCACGACGCCACCGAGGTGCAGAGTTTCATCAGCGCGCTTCGCCGCAAGATCTGGTTGGGTTGAAAGAACAATAGATGTCAGCATTCGACTCGTTTCCGCTGGGGCAGCCGGCCTTCGTCACCAACATTCTCGACCGCGCCGCGCATCTGCGCCGCGACGACGAAAAGCTGTTCGCGATGGAGCAGAAGCCGACCTCGCGCGCCTATGTGGTCTACCGCGACTCGCTGCTGGTGAAGCGCGAAGGCGACAAGGTGCGCGCACTGCTCGGAATCGACGAGGCGCTGAAATGCGGCGCCAATCCCGGCACGATCTTCTTAGGCTTGCGCGACGGCGCCGCGATGTTCGGCATGGGCCTCTCGCAGGCCGCGTCCGAGAAGCTGATCGGGCGCGAGGACTACGCGCTCAGTGAGCTGCGCGGCATGGCGATGCAGGGCGCGGTGCCGCCGCAGGAGCTGTCGGCGATCGCGATGGCGAAGTCGATGGTGAGCTGGCATCAGCGCCATGGTTATTGCGCCAATTGCGGCACGCGCAGCGCGATGAAGGAAGGCGGCTGGAAGCGGGAGTGCCCGAGCTGCAAGGCCGAGCATTTCCCGCGCACCGATCCCGTCGTGATCATGCACGTCGCCTCCGGCGAAAGGTGCCTGCTCGGCCGCCAGAAACAGTTTCCGCCCGGCATGTATTCGTGCCTCGCCGGCTTCGTCGAGGCCGCCGAAACCATCGAGGACGCGGTACGCCGCGAGATCTTCGAAGAATCCGGAATCCGCTGCACCGACGTGCAGTATTACATGACCCAGCCCTGGCCCTATCCGTCGTCGCTCATGATCGGCTGCAGCGCGCGGGCCGTGAGCGAGGACATCGTCGTCGATCATTCCGAGCTGGAAGATGCGCGCTGGTTCACGCGCGAGGAGGCCGCCCTGATGCTGACGCGGACCCATCCCGACGGGCTCGCCGGTCCGCACCCGTTCGCCATCGCCCATCACTTGCTCGGCCGCTGGGTGCACGACAAGAGCTGAGACCGCCGATGGCGCACTCTGTGATCGCGCCGCGCATCCTCTGCATCGGCATTCCCGTGCGCGACCTGACCTTTCGGGTCGAGGCCGTGCCCGCGCGCGGCAGCAAGGCGAACGCCAGCCATCTCGCGGAGATCTGCGGCGGCAACGCGCTCAATGCCGCGATCGCCATCGCGCGGCTCGGCGGCCGCGTCTCCTTCGCGGGCCCCATGGGCGATGCGCAGGAGACGTCGAGCGGCTTCATTCTCGAGCGCATGAGATCCGAAAATATCGACACAAGCCATATCGTGCGCATACCTGATGCGACCACGCCCGTCTCTGCCATCATCATTGATGCGACGGGCGAGCGAACGCTCACGATCTATCGCGATCCGGCGCTGTGGACAGTCGAGCTGCCCGACGCCGACAAGCTGCTCGCCGATTGTCAGGCGGTCCTCGTCGAGAGCCGCTGCGCATCGTTCTGCACGGATCTCTGCACTGAGGCACGCCGGCGCGGCATTGCCGTCATCGTCGGCGTCGACCGCGCGATATCGTTGCAGGACGGACTGCTCACGGCCGCCTCGCACCTGCTGTTCGCCAGCGAACAGGTACAGGAGACAGCCGGCATCCCTGACGACGGCGAGGCGTTGCAGCGCCTGGCCGGACTCACGCCCGCCTTCCTCGCTGCCACCCGCGGCCCGCGTGGCACGATCTGGCTGAACGAGAGCGGCGAACTGGAGCAGACGCCGGCGTTTCCGGTTCAGGCCGTCGATACGCTCGGCGCCGGCGACGTCTTCCATGGCGCCTTCACGCTTCGCCTTGCCGAAGGCGGCGGCGTGCGGCAGGCGCTGCAATTCGCCGCGGCCGCCGCGGCGCTGAAATGCACCCGTCACGGCGGCGGCCTGGCCGCTCCGCAACGCGTTGAAGTTGAAGAGCTTTTGAACATGCCGCGCGGGACGACGCTCGGACGGATGCCGAGATTATAGACTTGCTATAGAAGGATTTTCTCTATATCAGGAAAAACGACCATTGATATGGAACAAAGTTCTTCAAATGACCGATCTCGCCGTCCCGCTCCCCGAGACCAGCCGCCGCCTCGACGCCATTGACCGCAAGATTCTGATGGTGCTGCAGGACGATGCCTCCCTCTCCGTCGCCGAGATCGGCGACCGCGTCGGCCTGTCCTCGACCCCCTGCTGGAAGCGCATCCAGCGCCTGGAGGCCGACGGCGTGATCACCAAGCGGGTGGCGCTGGTCGACCAGAACAAGATCGGGCTCGGCATCTCGGTGTTCGTGTCGGTCGAGAGCTCCGACCATTCCGACGCTTGGCTCAAGAAGTTCGCCGAAGCCGTCAGCGCCATGCCCGAGGTGATGGAGTTCTATCGCATGGCCGGCGACGTCGACTACATGCTGCGCGTCGTCGTCGCCGACATGCAGGCCTATGACGTGTTCTACAAGAAGCTGATCAGCGCCGTGCCGCTGAAGAACGTCACCTCGCGCTTCGCGATGGAGAAGATCAAGTCAGTCACCGCGCTGCCGATCCCGGCTGTGGTGGCGGGTTAAGGCTCACCACACGCAAACTGTCATCGCCGGCTTGACCGGGCGATCCAGTATTCCAGAGACGACGATGGGGTACGGATGAGCCGCGGCGTACTGGATGCCCCGGTCAAGCCGGGGCATGACAGCAAGTGAGGCTAGCCTCGCACCTCAAATCTTCTGATTGTACTCGCCGACTTCGGGATGGGTGCGCAGCACGCTGTTCACCATCTCGAACATGTCGTGCATGCGCTGCTCGGAGACCGGGCTCTCGACCACGACGACGAGTTCGGGCTTGTTGGAGGAGGCACGCACCAGGCCCCAGCTGCCGTCCTCGACCGTGACGCGAACGCCGTTGACGGTGACGAGATCGCGGATCGACTGGCCGCCGATCTTGGCGCCCTTCGTCTGCAAGCCCTCGAAGTGCTTCACCACCTTGTCGATGACGCCGTACTTCACCTCGTCGCCGCAATGCGGCGACATCGTCGGCGACGACCAGGTCTTCGGCAGCGCGTTCTTGAGATCGGCCATCGACTTGCCGGGGGCACGATCGAGCATGTCGCAGATCGCGAGCGCCGACACGAGACCGTCGTCATAGCCGCGTCCATACGGCTTGTTGAAGAAGAAGTGGCCGGACTTCTCGAAGCCGGCGAGCGCACCCGTCTCATGGGTGCGGCGCTTCATGTAGGAATGGCCGGTCTTCCAATAGGTGGTTTTTGCACCCTGCTTCTGCAACACCGGATCGGTGATGAACAGGCCGGTCGACTTCACGTCGACGATGAACTGCGCGTCCTTGTGGATCGCGGACATGTCGCGCGCCAGCATCACGCCGACCTTGTCGGCAAAGATCTCCTCGCCGGTGTTGTCGACCACGCCGCAGCGATCGCCGTCGCCGTCGAAGCCGAGGCCCACATCGGCCTTGTGCTGCAGCACCGCGTCGCGGATCGCATGCAGCATCTCCATGTCTTCGGGGTTCGGATTGTATTTCGGGAAGGTGTGGTCGAGCTCGGTGTCGAGCGGGATCACCTCGCAGCCGATCGCCTCCAGCACCTGCGGCGCGAACGCGCCGGCGGTGCCATTGCCGCAGGCCGCGACGACCTTGAGCTTGCGCTTGAGCTTCGGACGGCTGGTGAGATCGGCGATGTAGCGCGCCGGATAATTCTCGTGGAATTGATAGGAGCCGCCGGCCTTGTTCTTGAACTCGGCGCCCAGCACGATCTCCTTCAGCCGCGTCATCTCGTCGGGGCCGAAGGTCAGCGGGCGGTTGGCGCCCATCTTCACGCCGGTCCAGCCATTGTCGTTGTGCGAGGCCGTGACCATGGCGCAGCAGGGCACGTCGAGGTCGAACTGCGCGAAATAGGCCATCGGCGTCACCGCGAGCCCGATGTCGTGCACCTTGCAGCCTGCCGCCATCAGGCCGGAGATCAGCGCATATTTGATCGAGGCCGAATAGCCGCGGAAATCATGACCGGTGACGATCTCCTGACTGACGCCGAGCTCCGCGATCAGCGCGCCCAACCCCATGCCGAGCGCCTGGATTCCCATCAGGTTGATTTCCTTCTGGAACAGCCAGCGCGCGTCGTATTCGCGAAAGCCCGTGGCCTTCACCATCGGCTCGGATTCGAAGGCATAGGTGTTGGGCAGCAACACGGATTTCGGCTTGGGGAACATTGAGACGGTCTCGTGAAAAAGAGCCAGATTTGATGCAGCCTTAGCGAATGCCGGGCTGCAGCGGAAGGCGGGAATGGCAGCTTATGGATGATAATTGCGGCAGTTTGGTAACGGGAAAATCTAACCGCGAGAGCGGTCGGAATAGAGATTTTCTTGAAATATGCGGTCGCTGGAGCCTTTGGGAGACCCTTACTGCTCCAGCACCATCTGACCGTTGGCGTACTCAAAACGCCTGAGGCGGGAGAGGAAGGAGAGGCCGAGCAGGTTCTCGGACAGCGCCTCGTCGGGCAGCACCATGGCATCGACATCGCGCACGATTAGGCCGCCGATATCGAGCATGGCGATGCGGGTGCGCGCGGCCTTGATGGTGCCGTTGGCGGTGGAGACGGTGGCGTTGTAATCGCTGCGCGAGGGGCGCAGGCCGAAGCGGGCGGCCGAGGTCTCGTTCAGCGCAACCACGGAGGCGCCGGTGTCGACCATGAAGCCGATGCGCTGGCCTTCGATCCGGCCTTCAGTCTGGAAGTGGCCGCGGCCGTCGCGAGGGATGTTGAGGCTGCGGCCGCCGGCCGGCGCGATGGACGCGACTGCTACCGTGCGCGGCACCGACGTCGCCGAGGCGGAGCTCATCCTGTCCGCCATCTGCGCCATGAAGGTGCCGAGGCCGATCATGATCGCCGCGAAAATCATTATGTTACGCATCACACCAGTTCCGAGCCGGAAGGCTCGATTTCACCACGCGGCAGGCCTGTCCGCGAGCGACGCTGCGGCCAGAGCTGTGCTATTTTGACGAAAAGGATGAGCGGACGGTTAATGCGCCGGTGTCGCAGATACGGCATATCCTCATCCTGAGGAGCCCGCGAAGCGGGCGTCTCGAAGGATGGCCGCGGGTGAAAGGCGGGCCTACATGGTTCGAGACGCGCGTTCCGCGCTCCTCACCATGAGGGTCTTCTTGCGCCTCACGTGCCGCGCGGCTTGACCCGCCGGGTCGGCAGCGCATTCGCCGGATCTTCCGGCCAGGGATGGCGCGGGTAGCGGCCGCGCAAATCGGAGCGCACGGCGCTGTAGCTGCCGCGCCAGAAACCGGGGAGATCGCGTGTCACCTGCACTGGGCGCTGCGCCGGCGACAGCAGCTCCAGCACCAGCGGCACCTTGCCGGCGGCGATCGACGGATGAGTGTTGAGGCCGAACAATTCCTGGAGCCGCACCGCGATGGTCGGCCCCTGCTCGGCTTCATAGTCGATCGCGAGCACGCTGCCGGTCGGCGCCTCGAAATGCGTCGGCGCCTCGCGGTCGAGCCGCGCGCGCATCTCCCACGGCAACAATGTCATCAGCGCGTCGGAGAGTTCGCCGGCGGACATATCCTTCAGCGCGATCTTGTCGTAGAGCGCCGGCACCAGCCAATCGTCGCGCCGCGCGATCAATCCGTCGTCCGAGAGATCAGGCCAGCTGTCGCCCTCGGCCTTGCGCAAAAACATCACGCGATCGCGCCATTGTTTGGCTGCCTTCGACCAGGGCAGCCGGTCGAGGCCGGCGGCGATCAGCCCGTCCGCGAAGATGCGCGCAGTGTCCTCCGAGGGCGAGACGGCAAGCGTCGCCTCGGAGAGCGTGATCGCGTGCAGCGCGCGCTTGCGCCGCGCCCGCAACGCCATCGCGCCGCGATCGAACGATATCTCCTCGACGGATTCGATGTGCTCGGCGAAATGCTGCTCGATCTCGTCCTGGGTGATTTGCGCGGCGAGCAGAATGCGCCCGCTCGCCGCCGTGCCGGTCATTTCGCCGATCGCGATATAGGGTGCACGGGCGAGCGAGGAGGTTTGATCCACGGCAGCGCCCCGGCCGTTGGCGAGCACGAAGCTGCCATTGCCGCGGTTGCGCGCGACGCGATCCGGGAAGGCGTAGGCGAGCATCAGGCCGGTCGAGAGACCCCCTTCTCCGGTCGCCGCCTTCTCCGACGCCGCCACCTGCGAGGCCCAGCGCCGGGCGAGGTCGCGCGCGCTTGCGGTACGCGGGGAGCGGTCGCGGCGGAACTGATCGCGCCGGTGCTCGAGATCGACGCTGTCGCCGCCGAGCCCGCGCTCGGTGATGATGGCGGCGATCTCGGCGGCGGCCTCGCCCTCGCCGGCACGATGCGAATCCACGATCATGCGCGCGAGCCGCGGCGGCAGCGCCAGCGCACGCAGGCTCTTGCCCTCCGCCGTGATGCGGCCATCGGCATCGAGCGCGTTGAGCTCGCAGAGCAGGCTTTTTGCTTCCTTCCAGGCCGGCTGCGGCGGCGGGTCGAGAAAAGATAACGCGGCGGGATCGGACACGCCCCATTGCGCGAGATCGAGTACCAGCGAGGACAGATCGGCGCTGAGTATCTCGGGCTGGGTGTAGGGCGCGAGCGAGGCCGTCTGAGGTTCGTCCCAGAGCCGGTAGCAGACACCGGGCTCGGTCCGGCCGGCGCGGCCGCGGCGCTGGTCAGCCGCCGCGCGCGAGACGCGCACGGTCTCGAGCCGGGTCAGGCCGATGTCGGGCTCGTAGCGCGGCACGCGGGCGAGACCGGAATCGACCACGATGCGCACGCCCTCGATGGTGAGCGAGGTCTCCGCGATCGAGGTCGCCAGCACCACCTTGCGCGTGCCCTTGGGCGCCGGCGAGATAGCCCGATCCTGCACGGCGGCGTCGAGTGCGCCGAACAGCGGCACGATTTCGATCGAAGCGTCCTGCACGCGCTCGGCGAGGAGGTTCTGGGTGCGGCGGATTTCGGCGGCGCCCGGCAGGAACGCCAGCACCGAGCCGGCATCGGCCCGCAGCGCCGAGGCGATCGCATCCGCCATCTGCCGCTCCACCGGCGCGTCCGCCTTGCGGCCGAGATAGCGCGTCTCGACCGGAAAGGCGCGGCCCTCGCTTTCGACGACGGGCGCTTCGCCGAGCAATCTTGCCACGCGGGCGCCATCGAGCGTTGCCGACATCACGAGGATGCGTAAATCCTCACGCAGGCCGGTTTGCGCATCGCGCGCCAGCGCGAGGCCCATGTCGGCATCGAGCGAGCGCTCGTGGAATTCGTCGAACAGGACGGCGGCGATGCCCGACAGCTCGGGATCGTCGAGGATCTGGCGGGTAAAGATGCCCTCCGTCACCACCTCGATGCGGGTCGCGCGCGAGATCTTCGAGCCGAAGCGGACGCGATAGCCGACAGTCTCCCCAGCGCGCTCGCCGAGCGATTTGGCCATGCGGTCGGCGCTGGCGCGCGCCGCGATGCGCCGCGGCTCCAGCACGATGATCTTCTTGCCTTTGGCCCAGGGGGCATCGAGCAGCGCCAGGGGCACGCGCGTTGTCTTGCCGGCGCCCGGGGGCGCCACCAGCACGGCGGCATTATGCGCCTCCAGCGTGCGCGAGAGGTCGTCGAGCACGGCATCGATCGGGAGGGGCGTGTCGAAACTGCGGGGCAAATATCTCGCTTCCGTCATCACCCGCCTTGTGCGCACTTGCGCACCGGTGCGGGTGATCCAGTAAACTCGGATCCCGGCTATTACGAAGATCGCGGATTGCTGGATACCCCGCCTTCGCGGGGTATGACAATCATATGTGGCTATCAGCCCTGCACCGGCGGTCGTCCAATGCTCTCATAGACGAAACCGGCCGCAGCCATCTCCTCGGGGCGGTAGATGTTGCGCAGATCGACGATGACGGGCTGGGCCATGGTCGCCTTCAGCCGGTCGAGGTCGAGCGCCCGGAACTGCACCCATTCGGTGACGATCACGATCGCATCGGCGCCTTCCGCGCAGGAATAGGCGTCCTCGCAATAGGTGATGCTGGGCAGCTCGCTCTTCGCCTGCTCCATCCCGACGGGATCGAAGGCCTTCACCTTCGCGCCCATGTCGATCAGGCCGGTCACCAGCGGGATCGACGGCGCATCGCGCATGTCGTCGGTGTCGGGCTTGAAGGTGAGGCCGAGCACGGCGATGGTCTTGCCGCGCAGCGAGCCGCCGAGCGCCTGGCTCACTTTTCGCGCCATCGCGCGCTTGCGGTTCTCGTTGACCGCCAGCACGGATTCGACGATGCGCAAGGACACATCGTAGTCCTGCGCGATCTTGATCAGCGCCTTGGTGTCCTTCGGGAAGCACGAGCCGCCGAAGCCGGGACCGGCATGCAGGAATTTGGTACCGATGCGGTTGTCCAGGCCAATGCCGCGCGCGACCTCCTGCACGTTGGCGCCGACCTTTTCGGAGAGGTCCGCGATCTCGTTGATGAAGGTGATCTTGGTCGCGAGGAACGCGTTGGCGGCGTATTTGATCATCTCGGCGGTGCGGCGTTCCGTGAACATCAGCGGCGCCTGATTCAGCGACAGCGGCCGATAGATGTCGCTCATCACCTTGCGGCCGCGCTCGTTGGCGGTGCCGACGACGATGCGGTCGGGGAATTTGAAGTCGCGGATCGCCGCGCCCTCGCGCAGGAATTCGGGATTCGAGGCGACGACCACGTCGGCCTTGGGATTGGTCTCGCGGATGATGCGCTCGACCTCGTCGCCGGTGCCGACCGGGACGGTCGATTTGGTCACGACGACGGTGAAGCCGGACAGCGACTGCGCGATCTCTTTCGCGGCGGCATAAACGTAGGACAGATCGGCGTGGCCGTCACCGCGGCGCGACGGCGTGCCGACCGCGATGAAGACAGCATCGGCATCCGCGACCGGCTTGGACAAATCGGTGGTGAACTCCAGCCGCTTGGCCTTCACATTCGTCGCGACCAGTTCGTCAAGCCCGGGCTCGTAGATCGGGATCTCGCCGCGATGAAGGGCCGCGATCTTCTTCTCGTCCTTGTCGACGCAGATGACGTCGTGACCGAAATCCGCAAAGCAGGCCCCGGACACCAGTCCCACATAGCCCGTGCCGATCATAGCAATGCGCATGAAAAACCCTGTTTGGCTTGGTTAACAAAACCCCTATTCCAAGGCGGTTTAGCATTTTCCCGGGGTGAGGGAACAGCCCGCGTACAAAAAACGGCACAGCACTTGTACCGGTAAAGAAATCGTAAGCCGCAAGGCGGCAAACTGCCCCGCGTTCACGCAGATCCTGGCGGAACACGCCTCAAAAAGAGACACCATGGCACCATCAGGCACAATCGCCGCGAGCGGGGGACTCAAGGCCCCGGCTGCTGCGCGTGTCGATTGGGTCGATTACGCCAAAGGCATCTGCATCGTCATGGTCGTGATGATGCATTCGGTGCTCGGGGTCGAGCTTGCTGCCGGTGAGACCGGTTTCATGCATGTTTTGGTGGCCTTCGCGAAGCCATTCCGGATGCCGGATTTCTTCCTGATTTCGGGCCTGTTCCTGCCACTGGTGATCGACCGGGACTGGCGAACCTATCTCGACCGCAAGGTGGTGCATTTCGCCTATTTCTATGTCGTCTGGGTGACAATCCAGTTCGGCTTCAAGGCCCCCGCATTCGCGGCGGAAACGAGCTGGCGCGACGCCGGCTTGCTGTATCTGGAATCCTTCGTCGAGCCGTTCGGCACGCTATGGTTCATCTACCTCCTGCCGATCTTCTTCGTCGTCACAAAACTGACACGACGAGTCCCGCCGCCCGCGATCTGGCTCATCGCGGCCGCACTGGAGACGGCGCGGGTCGCAACGGGCTGGACCGCGATCGACGAGTTCTGCGCGCGTTTCGTCTATTTCTATTCGGGCTATCTGTTCGCGCCCTACGTGTTCGCGCTGTCGGACCGCGCGCGCAATCATCCCGCATGGGCGCTGGCAGCGCTCGCGACATGGGCGCTGGTCAATGCCGGCCTCGTTGCGCTCGGGGCCAGCGAATGGAAAATCGTATCGCTCGTGCTCGGCTTCGCCGGGGCCTGCGCCATCATCACGATGGGCACGCTGCTTGCACGCGTGCAATGGCTGAATGTCTTCCGCTTCTGCGGCGAGCATTCGATCGTGATCTATCTCGCCTTCTTCCTGCCGATGGCGGCGACACGGACGCTGCTATTGCGCACGGGCATCATTCCCGACATCGGTGCGGTGTCGCTGATCGTGACCATCGCCGGCGTGATCGGCTCGCTCGCAATCTGGCAGATCGCTCTGCGGCTTGGCGGCAATTTCCTGTTCGAGCGGCCCGATGCGTTCTGCATCGCGCCGAAGAAGACAGAGGCGCGATTGCAGGCGGCGGAGTGATGCTCTGTTGTCATCCCCGCGAAGGCGGGGATCCAGTATTCCAGAGGCAGCAGTCGTATACGGATAAGCCGCAGCGTACTCGATTCCCCGCCTTCGCGGGGAATGACAGCGGGGGATGCGGGAAATGACAGTGGGGATAGCGGCATCCGCAAGCCAAAAATCCACCTCCCGAGGCTGTCAAATCCCGCAAAAATTCATACATTGCGGCCATGCCCAAGAGCTCCCCAAAGACCACCGCCCAAGCTGACACCAAGGCTGCCGCGCCCAAGGCCGCCGAAACCAAGCCCGCTGCAGCGACAGCTGCTGCCAAGCCCGTCGCCGCCAAGGCCGCCGGCAAGGGCGACCATGTTTTCCTGGTCGACGGTTCCGGCTACATCTTCCGCGCCTATCACGCGCTGCCGCCGATGAACCGCAAGTCCGACGGCTTGCAGGTCAATGCCGTGCTCGGCTTCTGCAACATGCTGTGGAAGCTGTTGCGCGAGATGCCCGAGGACAACCGGCCGACGCATCTGGCGATCATTTTCGACAAGTCGGAAATCACCTTCCGCAACAAGATCTATCCTGAGTACAAGGCGCACCGGGCGCCGGCGCCGGACGATCTGATCCCGCAATTTTCGCTGATCCGCGAAGCGGTACGCGCCTTCGACCTGCCTTGCCTGGAACAGGTCGGCTTCGAGGCCGACGATCTGATTGCGACCTATGTGCGGCAGGCCTGCGAGCGCGGCGCGAGCGCGACGATCGTGTCCTCCGACAAGGACCTGATGCAGCTCGTCACCGATTGCGTCACCATGTACGACACCATGAAGGACCGCCGCATCGGCATCCCCGAGGTGATCGAGAAGTTTGGCGTGCCGCCGGAGAAGGTGGTGGAAGTGCAGGCACTGGCCGGCGATTCCACCGACAACGTTCCGGGCGTGCCCGGCATCGGCATCAAGACCGCGGCGCAGTTGATCGTCGAATATGGCGATCTCGAGCAGCTGCTGTTCCGCGCCACCGAAATCAAGCAGCCGAAGCGGCGCGAGGCGCTGATCGAGCACGCCGAGAAGGCGCGCATCTCGCGGCAGCTCGTATTGCTCGACGACAAGGTCGACCTCGAAGTCCCGCTGGACGATCTCGCCGTCCACGAGCCCGATGCGCGCAAGCTGATCGCGTTCCTGAAGGCGATGGAATTTTCCACGCTGACGCGCCGCGTCGCCGAGTTCTCGCAGATCGATCCGGCCAACGTCGATGCCGATCCAGGCTATTCCAGCGGCGCCAGCGTGTTCTCGCCGCTGCCGCCTTCGGACGTCGTGCCAGCCCCGGGAACCGGCGCGCCGCCGCAAGCGCCAGTGGGCCAGCGCAACGCATCGGCGACCAAGGAGGACAAGGCCGCGAGCCCGAAGGGCGCGCCGATTTCTCTCGCCGCCGCGCGCGAAGAGGCTTTGCGCAAGCTCCCGGTTGACCGCAGCAAGTACCAGGCGATCAAGAGCCTCGCGGAACTGAACGCCTTCATCGCGCGCATCCATGATGCCGGCCATGTCGCGGTCGAGATCCGGGCAAACTCGATCGACCCGATGCAGGCCGATCTCTGCGGCATCGCGCTGGCGCTGGCGCCGAACGAGGCCTGCTACGTGCCGCTGGCGCACAAGCAGTCCGGTGGCGGTGCCGGCCTGTTCGACGCGGGCCTCGCGCCCGATCAGGTCAAGCATGCCGAGGCGGTCGAGGCGTTGCGGCCGGTGCTGGAATCGTCAGGCATTCTCAAGATCGGCTTCGACGTCAAATTCACCGCGGTGATGCTGGCGCAGCACGGCATCACACTGCGCAACACCGACGATGCGCAGCTGATCTCGTACGTGCTCGATGCCGGCCGCGGCTCGCATGCGCTGGAGCAGCTGTCCGAGCGCTGGTTCGGTCACGCCATGCTCAAGGAAAACGAGCTGCTCGGCAGCGGCAAGGGCAAGATCACGTTCGACCAGGTGCCGATCGACAAGGCCGCGTCGCTGTCGGCGGAGGGCGCCGACGTGACCTTGCGGGTCTGGCGCGTGCTGAAGCCGCGCCTTGTCGCCGAGCACATGACCACGGTCTACGAGACGCTGGAACGCCCGTTGGTCGCAGTGCTCGCACGCATGGAGCGGCGCGGCATCTCGATCGACCGCCAGGTGCTGTCGCGTCTCTCCGGCGATTTCGCCCAGACCGCGTCGCGCGTCGAGGCCGAGATCCAGCAGATCGCGGGCGAGCCCGTCAATGTCGGCAGCCCGAAGCAGATCGGCGACATCCTGTTCGGCAAGATGGGACTGTCCGGCGGCACCAAGACCAAGACCGGCGCATGGTCCACCACCGCGCAGGTGCTCGACGAGCTCGCCGAGCAGGGCCACGACCTCCCGAAGAAAATTCTGGAGTGGCGCCAGGTCTCCAAGCTGAAATCGACCTACACCGACGCACTGCCGACCTACGTGAATCCCCAGACCCACCGCGTCCACACGACCTACGCGCTGGCCGCGACCACGACGGGCCGGCTGTCGTCGAACGAGCCGAATTTGCAGAACATTCCGGTGCGCACCGAGGACGGACGCAAGATCCGGCGCGCCTTCATCGCGACGCCAGGGCACAAGCTGGTCTCCGCCGACTATTCGCAGATCGAGCTGCGGCTGCTCGCCGAGATCGCGGACATTCCCGTGCTGCAGCAGGCGTTCCGCGACGGCCTCGACATTCACGCCATGACGGCATCGGAAATGTTCGGCGTGCCGATCAAGGGCATGCCGAGCGAAATCCGGCGCCGCGCCAAGGCGATCAATTTCGGCATCATCTACGGCATTTCGGCATTCGGCCTCGCCAACCAGCTCGGCATCGCGCGCGAGGAAGCCTCCGCCTACATCAAGAAGTACTTCGAGCGCTTCCCCGGCATCCGCGCCTACATGGACGAGACGCGCGACTTTTGCCGCAGCCACGGCTACGTCACCACGCTGTTCGGACGGAAGATGTACTATCCCGACATCAAGGCCTCGAACGCCTCGGTGCGCGCCTTCAACGAGCGCGCCGCGATCAACGCCCGGCTCCAGGGCACCGCCGCCGACATCATCCGCCGTGCCATGACGCGGATGGAGGCTGCGCTGGCCGAGAAGAAGCTGTCGGCGCAGATGCTGCTCCAGGTGCATGACGAATTGATCTTCGAGGTGCCCGACGCGGAGGTCGAGGCCACGCTCCCCGTCGTGCAGCACGTGATGCAGGACGCGCCGTTCCCGGCCGTGCTGCTCTCGGTGCCTTTGCATGTCGATGCACGCGCGGCGAACAATTGGGACGAGGCGCACTGATCCGTCACCGTGATCGAGTCCAGAGGCGAACTGCGTGAGTGATCTCAGCCCGCTGCTCGCCTTCGCGCTGACGGCGCTCGTCATCGAGATCACGCCCGGTCCCAACATGACCTATCTCGCCGCGCTGTCGCTCTCGCGCGGCACGCGCACGGGCTTTGCCGCGGTGGCCGGCATCGCGCTCGGGCTGATGACTTATGGCGTGATCGCGGCCTTCGGCCTCGCCGCGGCGATCGACCATTCGCCGTGGCTTTATGGCCTGCTGCGATGGGGTGGCGTCGCCTATCTGCTGTGGCTTGCCTGGGACGCGTGGTCGGGCAAGGAGGACGCTTCGCCGGGCAGGACGGTCGGTGCCGACGCGCGACCGTGGCCGGCGTTCCGGCGCGGCCTGATCACCAACCTGCTCAACCCGAAAGCCGCGATGTTCTACGTGGCGGTGTTGCCGGAGTTCGTGCGCGCCGATGCCGGCTCCGTGGTCCGGCAGACGCTGATGCTCAGCGTCATCTACGTGATGATCGCCACGCTGATCCATGCGGCGATCGTCGCGCTGGCGGGCTCGCTGCAATCGACCATCGACGTCGCGAACAACCGCAACGTGGTGCGGCGCTTGTTCGCCCTGGCACTGGTCGCGATAGCGGTCTGGTTCGCGTTCACCACCGGCCGGTCGGGTTGAATTGTCCTCCGTGCAATTGCGCGATGGCCCGACCGCGCCACCCATATTAGAACCGTGCCGTCTCCCGCACCGGTTCAGCCATGCCCCACACCTCCGCCCTGCTCGGCTTCGCCCTCGTCTGCCTCGGCCTCGTGCTCACGCCGGGGCCGAACATGATCTACCTGATCTCGCGTTCGATCACGCAAGGGCCGGCGGCGGGCATCGTCTCGCTCGGCGGCGTGGCGCTCGGCTTCGTGTTCTACATGCTGTGCGCGGCATTCGGCATCACGGCGCTGCTGCTCGCCGTTCCCTTTGCCTATGACGCGCTGCGCTTTGCCGGCGCCGGTTATCTGTTGTGGCTGGCCTGGCAGGCGGTGAAGCCGGGCGGTCGCTCGCCGTTCCAGGTGAAGCAGCTTGCGATCGACAGCCCGCGCAAATTGTTCGCAATGGGGTTCGTCACCAATCTGCTCAACCCGAAGATCGCGATGCTTTATCTCGCGCTGCTGCCGCAGTTCATCGATCCCGCCGCCGGCAGCGTGCTGACGCAGTCGGTGGTGCTCGGCGCGATCCAGATCGCGATCAGCGTCAGCGTGAATGCCATGATCGCGCTCGCGGCAGGATCGATCGCGCTATTTCTCGCAAGCCGGCCAAGCTGGATGCTGGTGCAGCGCTGGCTGATGGGCACGGTGCTGGCCGGGCTTGCGGTGCGGATGGCGGTCGAGGCGCGGAAGGTGTGAGGCGCAACGCTGTCATGCCCCGCGAAGGCGGGCATCCAGTACGCCGCGGCCTCTCGGTAAATCACCACCCCCTCTGGAATACTGGATCGCCCGCCTTCGCGGGCGATGACACCGTCAGTTCAATCCAGCTTGGCCTCCATGCCCCGCTTCACCGCCGGGCGTGCCATCAGGGCCTCGTACCAGCGCTTCACGTGGGGGAAGTCGGCCAGGTCAACCTTGTGGCGAGGGTGACGCCAGGCCCAGCCCAGGATGGCAAAATCGGCAACCGAGAGCTCGCCGGCGACGAAATCGCGGGCCTCTAGCCGGCGATCGAGGACGCCGTAGAGCCGTCGCGTCTCCGCCATGTAGCGCTTGAGGCCGTAGGCGCGGTCCTGCTCGTTCTCGAGCGCGATGAAATGGTGCACCTGGCCCGGCATCGGCCCGAAACCGCCCATCTGCCACATCAGCCATTCATAGACGGGGATGCGGCCTGAAAGCGATTTCGGCAGGAATTTGCCGGTCTTCTCGCCGAGATAAAGCAGGATCGCGCCCGACTCGAAGATGCTGACGGGCTTGCCGTCCGGGCCATCAGGATCGAGGATCGCGGGGATCTTGTTGTTGGGCGAGAGCTTCAGGAACTGCGGCGCCATCTGTTCGCCCTTGCTGATATTCACCGGGATCACCCTGTAGGGCAGCCCCATCTCCTCCAGCGCGACCGAGATCTTGCGGCCATTCGGCGTATTCCAGGTGTGCAGCTCGATGGTCATTTTCGCGTGTCCTTGCCCAGCCTTCTTGCCGGTTTTCTTGCCCGAGATATCCGGCATCCACCTACTCCAGAAGGTTGCACCCCCACAACCGGCGGGCCGGGATGGCCGATCCCTGTTGACGGGGGAAGCCCCCTCTGGAATGTCGGGGCCGTCGCGGATAAATTCCGCCACTTCCAAAAATGCTCCCGAGGGCCCGCCGTGTCTAAATCAGCCTCCCGCGCCCGCCTGTTCGAGATCATCCGCCGGCGCTCCTTCGGCCGCGGCGAGGTGACGCTCGCGTCGGGCCGCAAGAGCGACTTCTACTTCAACCTCAAGCCGACCATGTTGGACCCGGAGGGCGCGACCCTGCTGGCCGAGCTGACCTATGAGGCGCTGAAGGACGACAATCTCGATTTCATCGGCGGGCTCGAGATGGGCGCGGTGCCGCTGGCCGGCGCGCTGGCGCAGATTTCCTGGATCAAGGGCCATCCGATCGCGGCGTTCTTCGTGCGCAAGAAGCCGAAGGAGCACGGCGCCAAGCTCGCGATCGAGGGGCTGCCCAGGGGCGAGACGCTGGAGGGCAAGCGCGTCGTGATAGTCGAGGATGTCACCACCACCGGCGGCTCGGCGATGAAGGCAGTGGAAGCGGTGCGCGAGACCGGCGCCGAGGTGGTGCTGGTGCTGACCATGGTCGACCGCGAGGAAGGCGCCGACGACACTTTTGGCGCGGCCGGGCTGCCATTCCGCTCGCTGTACAAGGCGTCGGAGTTCTTGAAGGCTTGAGCGGCTAGACTTTCTCCGCCGTCGTACCCGGGCATCCACGTCTTTGCCGCACCAGAGATCGTGGATGGCCGGGACAAGCCCGGCCATGACGAGGTCCACCCCGTCCGGCGACACCGCTCCCCCTCAACCGCTCATTTACCATCCCGCTCTATGGTGAATCATGTGCTGGGCCTGATGGTCCCGGCCGGTTCGGTAGCGTCGGGTGGAGTAAGCGTTTGCGTACAGTCATGTCCCATGCGCGCCGGCGGCGTCGCGCGATGCTCGTCGCCGCGACACTGGCAGCACCGCTGCTCGCGGCTCCGGCGCCGGTTTCGGCCGAAGGCCTGTTCGAATTCTTCTTCGGCGGAATGCAGCAGCAGCAGCGGCCGCAGCGTGAGGTGCCGCAGCAGGCGAGCTCCTACGCCGATCCCTTCACTGGCCAGCAGAATGCCGCATCCCCGCAATACGTGCCGCCGACACGTTCGGCCGCAGCCGGCGGCTCGGGACCGGCGTTCTGCGTGCGCAGCTGCGACGGCAAATATTTTCCGCTGATGCGCGGTCTCACCTCGCCCGCGCAGATGTGTCAGGCCTTCTGTCCTGCCAGCACCACAAAGATCTATTTCGGCTCCTCGATCGACGGCGCGGCGTCGCAGACCGGCGAGCGCTACGCCGATAGCGAGAACGCGTTCGCCTATCGCAAGGCGCTGCGCGCCGACTGCACCTGCAACGGCCGCGAGCCGGTCGGACTTGCTCCGGTCGATCTGGCGCTGGATTCGTCGCTAAAACCCGGCGACGTGATCGCCACCAGCGACGGCCTCGTCGCCTATACCGGCATTCGCGTCGGCAACGACCAGGCCGCGGACTTCACGCCGGTCGCCTCCTATCCCGGTCTCACCGCGCAGGTCCGCGCACGGCTCGGCGAGATGAAGGTGGCGCCGGTGCGCGCCGACACGGTGGCGGCGGATGGCCCCGCCACGGAGATCGTGCGCGAGACGCTGCCCGACGTGACGGTGCCGAAAACGCAAAAGCCAGCGAAGCGGGCGGGGCTGGACTGAAATCCTCATGGTGAGGAGCGCGGAACGCGCGTCTCGAGCCATGAAGGCCCGGCTGCTACGGCTCGGCCTTCATCCTTCGAGACGCTTGCTGCGCAAGCTCCTCAGGATGAGGGTTGAGACCGTCAACGTCCGATGATCACGCCGATCACGTTCGGCGCCGCCAGATATTTCTCCTCGATCGCCGCGCGCGCGGCGGCGCGGTTGTCTGCCGTGAGCAGGCCGCGCTTCTCGGCCAGGATCATCCAGCAAAACCCCCACCAGTCGGTGAGCATGCCCTGATCGTCGACGAGGTCATAACCCTGCTCGGCGGCGAAGATGCGCGCTTGCGCTTCGTCCAGCGTGTCGAGGAACAGATGGTCCTCGGCAGAAAACAGATCGTCGCTGACGTCGTCGATGGTGTAGCCCCAGATCGACTGGCACACCGCATTGAACTCGCGGTCGAACTGGTCGTCATCGACCGCGTAGCGCCGCGCCGCCTGATGCAGCCGCGACAGCGAGCGCGCGAAATCGGCGATCCTGGTGAGGGCAAACTGGTCGAAGGCAATGGTGGACATGTAGTCCTCGCGAAGTCTGGCGGACGCTAGATATTGTGTCGGCAACGCGCCGAATCACAATGATATATCAAAGACTTGCTAAAGTGTTCTTAATTTGTTCTGACGCTAGGCGCGATTGTTGGAGAGCGTCGTCCTGGCGAAAGCCAGGACCCATTACCCGGTCAGCGTTGCCCTTGCGAGCTGAGGCCATGAGCGCAAGCAGCTACTACGTCTACATCTTGGCGAGCCGCCACCACGGCACGATCTACCGGCGTGACCAATGACATCCGCGCGCGGCTTGAGCTACATCGTTCGGGTCGCGGCTCGAAGTTCGTGCACAAATACAAGATATTCGGCCTCGTTCATGTCGAAGCCTTCGCAACTCCGCAGGAGGCGATCGCGCGCGAGAAGCAGCTCAAATTCTGGAAGCGGGATTGGAAGATCAAACTGATCGAAGAAGAAAATCCCGATTGGAATGACCGGTCGGGCCTCATCTCACAGTCGGGGTAATGGGTCCTGGCTTTCGCCAGGACGACGCCAATTTTGTCGCGAGGCCCTCCTCAATTCGCCGCCGACATCAGCTTATCCCCGCACGCGCTCGCATAAAACTTGCCGCCGCATTGGCGCTTGATGGCGGCGCAGCGGGCGGCGGGGGATGCGTTTTGCGGGAGTGTGACGGCGCAGCTCAGGCCGTCGACGCTGCGGCCGATCTTGCCGGCGGCGAAGGCGGCGCTGGAGGCGGTGATGCAGACGACGAGAAAGATGGCCGCTGCGATTTCGATCAGCCGTCGCGTCACAGGTCTCATCAGAGCTTTCATGGATGTCTCCTCCACACTGATGGCTGAATTGGCCGCCATTCTAGCACCAAATCCACGTTTCCCCGTATGCGTCCGGGTTCCCAAATCGGCCCGTTCCTTGCATAATTTTACGCCAGCGCAGTGCACGGTCGCACCAGCAATGGTTCCGGTACAGAGGCAAGATGCGTAGGGTCAGTAGTGTTCTCGCGACCAGGAAGTGACGACTTTGCAAGATTCATCGTTCCAGCCCAATTTTCCCGCCGCCAACCAGCCCATCGACGAGCTCGCGCTGGCTGAGATCAAGGGCGCGATTCTGGCGAAGCTGCGCCTTGCCATCGGCAAGGATGCGGGCATGGCGACCAAGCACGACTGGTACCAGGCCGCCGCGCTGGCGCTGCGCGACCGCATCGTGCATCGCTGGCTCACGGCCGAGAAGCACAGCTACGATGCGGGACGCAAGCGCGTCTACTATCTCTCGCTCGAATTCCTGATCGGCCGCCTCTTCAGCGACGCGCTGAACAATATGGGGCTGCTGAAGATCTTCGAGGTCGCGCTCGGCGATCTCGGCGTCTCCTTGCCTGAGCTGCGCAAATGCGAGCCGGACGCGGCGCTCGGCAACGGCGGCCTGGGCCGTCTCGCCGCCTGCTTCATGGAAAGCATGGCGACGCTGTCGATCCCCGCGATCGGCTACGGCATCCGTTATGATTACGGCCTGTTCCGCCAGATCATCAATCAGGGCTGGCAGCAGGAATACCCGGACGAATGGCTCGGCTTCGGCAACCCCTGGGAATTGCAGCGGCCCGAAGTGATCTATGACATTCGCTTCGGCGGCGGTGTCGAGCACGTCGAAGACAAGGGCCGGGATCGCGCGATCTGGCATCCGTCCGAGACCGTGCAGGCGATGGCCTATGACACGCCGATCGTCGGCTGGCGCGGCCAGCACGTCAACGCGCTGCGGCTGTGGTCGGCACGTTCGCCCGATCCGTTGAAGCTCGACGCCTTCAACACCGGCGACTATGTCAGCGCCAGCGCCGAGCAGTCGCGCGCGGAAGCCATTTGTAAATTCCTCTATCCGAACGACGAGAGCCCGGCGGGCCGCGAGCTGCGCCTGCGCCAGGAATATTTCTTCGTCTCGGCTTCGCTGCAGGACCTAATCAAGCGGCATCTTGCGTCGGACGGCCAACTCCGCAGCCTGTCGAGCAAGGTCGCGGTGCAGCTCAACGACACCCATCCGAGCCTCGCCGTCACCGAGCTGATGCGGATCCTGATCGACGACCACAATTTCCGTTGGGACGAGGCCTGGAAGATCACGGTCGCCACGCTGTCCTACACCAACCACACGCTGCTGCCCGAAGCGCTGGAGACCTGGCCGGTCGAGCTGTTCGAACGGCTGTTGCCGCGGCATCTCGAGATCATCTACCGCATCAACGTGCAGCATCTCGCGCTCGCAGAGGCGCGCGCCCCCGGCGACATCGACTTCCGCGCCTCGGTCTCGCTGATCGACGAGAGGAGCGGGCGGCGCGTGCGCATGGGCCAGCTCGCCTTCGTCGGCTCGCACCGCATCAACGGCGTCTCCGCGATGCATTCAGACCTGATGCGCGAGACCGTGTTCCACGACCTCAACCATCTCTATCCCGGTCGCATCACCAACAAGACCAACGGCATCACCTTCCGCCGCTGGCTGATGCTGGCGAACCCGAAGCTGACCGATCTGTTGCGCGAGACCTGCGGCGATGCCGTGCTCGACGATCCGACGCAGCTCAGCCTGATCGAGGCCCGCGCCAGCGACGTCGAATTCCAGAAGAAGTTCCGCGCCGTCAAACATCACAACAAGACCGCGCTGGCGCGCCTGATCGGCGAGCGGCTCGGCATCAAGGTCGATCCGACCGCGCTGTTCGACGTGCAGATCAAGCGCATCCACGAATACAAGCGCCAGCTCCTGAACGTCATCGAGACCGTCGCGCTGTACCAGGCGATCAAGGACGATCCCAACGGCAATTGGGTGCCGCGGGTGAAGATCTTTGCGGGCAAGGCTGCGGCGAGCTACCGTTACGCCAAGCTGATCATCAAGCTGATCAACGACGTTGCGGAAGCCGTCAACAACGATCCCGCGATCGGCGGCAAGCTCAAGGTCGTCTTCCTGCCCGACTACAATGTCAGCCTTGCCGAGGTGATCATTCCCGCCGCCGACCTGTCCGAGCAGATCTCGACGGCCGGCATGGAAGCCTCCGGCACCGGCAACATGAAGCTGTCGCTGAACGGCGCCCTCACCATCGGCACGCTCGACGGCGCCAACATCGAGATCCGCGACCATGTCGGCGCGGAGAACATCGCGATCTTCGGCATGGAAGCCGGCGACGTCATGATCCGGCGCAAGCAGGGGCTGGACGCTTCCGACGTGATCCGCAATTCGCCAAAGCTCCAGCGCGCCATCAACGCGATCGGCGCCGGCGAGTTCTCGCCCGGCGATCCCGGCCGCTTCGAATCGATCGCGCACGCGCTGCGTTATCTCGACCATTACATGGTCAGCGCGGACTTCGATTCCTATTACGAGGCGCAGCGCAGCGTCGATGCGCGTTGGCAGGTGGCGCCGGCCTGGACCCGCGCCTCGATCCTCAACGTCGCGCGCATGGCATGGTTCTCCTCCGACCGCACCATCCGCGAATACGCCGAGGAGATCTGGAACGTGCCGGTGAATCCGACCACACCGCTGCTGCCGACCCTGCGCGACGTCGCGGGCTGATTTTCCGCTGCGTGAAATCGGTTACCCGCGAGGTAATTGCACAAGCCGGCGGCGGACGTGATATGACGTCCGTCATTGAACGCCGGATCAAACGATGCACGCCAAGCTCCCGCACCCTTTCGACGACGCCACCCGCGTCACCGCCGGTGACTCGAGCTGGCAGGGACACACCAGCGACGACTATTGGGCCTTTGTCGGCCCGTTCGGCGGCGCCACTGCTGCGACCATTTTGCGTGCGCTGATCGAGCATCCGGAACGTGCCGGCGATCCGCTGGCGCTCACCGTGAATTACTGCGCGCCGATCGCGAAGGGACCGTTCGATCTCGACGTGCGGCTGGTGAAGGCCAACCGCTCCAGCCAGCACTGGAGCGTCGAACTGTCGCAAGGCGGCAGCGAGGTCGCAACGCTCGCCACCGCCGTATTCGCCGAACGCCGGCCGTCCTGGGAGCACAGGGTGGCGCAATATCCCGATGCAAAGCCGTTCGAACAGACGATGCCGTTCCCGAAGATCGCGGCGTCCTGGGCCAACCAGTATGAATTCCGCTTCGTCGAGGGCGAGATGCGGATCGGCCCGCCGCGGGCCGAGCTCGCCAGCACTTACTCAAAGCTCTGGATCAGTGATCGCGAGCCGCGCAAGCTCGACATGCCGTCGCTGATGTCGATGTCGGACGCCTTCTTCGGCCGCATCTTCCATGCGCGGCGCGAGCTGGTGCCGTTCGGCACGGTGTCGCTGACGACGTATTTCCACACCGACAGCGAAGAGCTCGCGGCCGAGGACATCACCCGCGTGCTGGCGACCGCAGATTCCAAGATCATGCACAAGAGCTACGCCGACCAGAACGCCGAGCTGTGGTCGCCGAACGGAAGGTTGCTCGCGACGAGCACGCAGATCGCGTATTTCAAGGCGTAGCTGCTTCCCCTCTCCCCCTGCGGGAGAGGGTGGCTCGTCGCGCAGCGGCGAGACGGGTGAGGGGTTCTCTCCGCGAGCGCTTCTCTTGCGGTTGAACGCGCGGAGAGAACCCCTCATCCGGCGCTTCGCGCCACCTTCTCCCGCAAGGGGAGAAGGAAAGATAAAAAAGGGCGGCCTCGCGGCCGCCCTTTCGATTTCAAGCGCGGCGATCTTACTCCGCCGCGAGCTTCACGTCCGGTGCAGCGGCGCGGACTTCGGCGTCGACCTGGGCTTCGAACTTGGCAAAATTCTTCTGGAACATCCCGACCAGCGCGCGGGCGGTCTTGTCGAACTCGTCCTTGTCCTTCCAGGTGTTGACCGGATTGAGGATCTCGCTCGGCACACCCGGCAGCGCGGTCGGGACCGCGAAGCCGAAATATTTGTCGGTGCGGAATTGGACGTTGCGAAGCGAGCCGTCGAGCGCAGCGGTGAGCAGCGCGCGCGTCACCTTGATCGGCATGCGCGAGCCGGTGCCGTATTTGCCGCCGGTCCACCCCGTGTTGACCAACCAGCAGTCGACATTGTGCTGGGCGATCAGGTCGCGCAGCATGTTGCCGTAGACGCTGGGGTCGAGCGGCAGGAAGGGCGAACCGAAGCAGGTCGAGAATTCCGGCTGCGGCTCATTGCCGAGACCGCGCTCGGTGCCCGCGACCTTCGCCGTGTAGCCCGACAGGAAGTGATACATCGCCTGCGCCGGCGAGAGCTTGGCGATCGGCGGCAGCACGCCGAAGGCGTCGGCGGCGAGCATCACCACGTTCTTCGGCTGCGGCGCGCGACCGGTGCGCGAGGCGTTCGGGATGAATTCGAGCGGATAGGCCGAGCGCGTGTTCTCGGTCTTTGAGCCGTCGTCGAAATCGACCACGCGGGTGTCTTCGTCGAGCACGCAGTTCTCGAGCACTGCGCCGAAGCGGGTCGAGGCGGCGTAGATCTCGGGCTCGGCTTCCTGCGACAGCTTGATGCACTTGGCATAGCAGCCGCCTTCGAAATTGAAGACGCCGTTCGGGCCCCAGCCGTGCTCGTCATCGCCGATCAGCGTGCGGTTCGGATCGGCTGACAGCGTGGTCTTGCCGGTGCCGGACAGGCCGAAGAAGATCGCGGCGTCGCCTTTGGCGCCGACATTGGCCGAGCAATGCATCGGCATCACGCCGCGCTCTGGCAAATAGTAGTTCAGCGTGGTGAAGACCGACTTCTTCATCTCGCCGGCGTAATAAGACCCGCCGATCAGCACGATCTTGCGGGCGAAATCGATCGCGACGACGTTCTCCGACTTGCAGCCATGGCGCTTCGGATCGGCGCGGAAGCTCGGCATGTCGATGATGGTGAGTTCTGGCATGAAGCTCGACAACTCGACCGCCTCGGGACGGATCAGCAGCGTGCGGATGAACAGCGAGTGCCAGGCGAGCTCGGTGAAGACGCGGGTCCTGATGCGATAAGCCGGATCGGCGCCGCCATAGAGGTCCTGCGCGAACAGCGACTTGCCTTCGGCGTGCTTGAGGAAGTCCTGGTAGAGCGTCTCGAACTGCTCTGCGGTGATCGACTGGTTGCCGGCCCACCACATCTTCTTGTCGGTGGTGGCATCACGCACCGTGAATTTGTCCTTGGGGCTGCGGCCGGTGAACTCGCCTGTGTCGGCGCAGAGAGCGCCATCGGCCGACAGCACCGCCTCGCCCGCGGAGAGCGAGTATTGATAGAGTTGCGGCGCACCGAGGTTCCAGTGAACCTGCTTGAGATTCTTTAAGCCGAATTTGTCGGCGCCGAAGGCACCGTTGCGCACGCCCGTCTCTTGCACGAAAAATCCTCCTAGAACCCACTCAGCGCGATCATGCTTGGCGCCGCCGCGGTCACCGTGATTACAGGCCGTTCGGCCTCGGTTGGAACGACCTAATACTGATGAACGCAGGCGTTGCCAAGCTGATCCCTTAGGATTTGGTTTATTCAAGGACCGCGCCAAACGTCGCGCATGTCAGCTCTGAGCAGGTGCGTCAAAAAATCGACAATGATCGCGCAACCAAATGCGCGCTTCGGCGTTTCCCAAGGTTGTTGCGACGCACAATTCCGAAGACAGTCGCAGCGAAAATTCCAAGCCCACCCTATCTTACCGCGCCTTCGCCGATGAGCGCGAAGGGCCCCCACATCGCAGGATAGGCGTTGCGCGGTGACGAGGTGTCGTCAACGTAGGTTAACATCGCGCGGCGCAAGGCTTCGGCACGCCCCATTTTTGGTTCGTTTTTGAGCAGCTCGAAAGTCATCGTGGTCAGGCGGGTGGCAGCTTCCGAATCCACGGCCCAATGCGAGACCAGGAGTGCGCGCGCACCGGCGTAGAAGAACGAGCGCGCCAGTCCCGACAGAGCCTCGGCGCCCGGCTTGTCGCCTGCAATGGTATTGCAGGCCGACAGCACAACCCAATCCGCATTGAGCTTGAGCTGAGCGACTTCACTTGCAGTGAGGAGACCGTCGTCGAGCTCTGTCGGCTGATCGGGAATGGAGAGCGCGAGCGAGGGCTCACCCAGTCCCTTGATGTCGCCGGCAACGAGGCCGTGGGTGGCAAAGTAGATGATGCCGTATTGAGCAAGCGCTGCACGCTTGAGCGTCGTCTCGCTGGCGTCGCGGCCGAGATGAATATCGGCCTCGGCAGCGCCGACATCCCTGGCCACCGCGTTCAACTCGTCGGCGGTGTCGGGCAGTTGCGGCAACGCCTGCGCAAGCCGCGCGCGATCGACGCCGGCACCGCGCCAGAAATCGCTATAGGCAATGGTCGCGATGCTGCGCGCGGCGACCTTGCCGTTCGCGGCGCGCCGCTCGGCGGGCGCTTCCAGTGCAGGATTGAACACGGGATCGCCGAAGCCGGTCATCGGCTTCACGCTTTGGTCCCGACGCGCAAAGGCCCGCAACGATTTCAGACTGACCACCGACGGCAGCACCGAGACGGCCTGACGCCGCAGCAGCCAGGCAGCGCTGCGATAGCCTTCGAGCGTGTCGGGGATCGCAGCCTGCGGCTTCTCGGTGACGAGCAGATGAAACGGTAATGCGGTCAGCGCAGCCGACGGCACCACCAGCAGGCTGCGCTTGTCCTTTGTCAACGCCTCGACCGGACCGAGCAGCGCGACATGGAGTTCGTTGGCGAGCGCGAGATCGAACAATCCGGATTTGCCGGAGGCATCGCGCGCCTTGCCGACGTCGAGTCCCTTGCGGAATGCCGTCACCTTCTGCGTCAGCGCATCCGCGCCGAGTGGGATGGCCATCCAGTCGACGCCCTCGCGCGTGATCGCGATGACATAGCTCTGCTTGTCGACGACGGAGTAGAGCACCATCGCTTCGTCGGCTGATAGCAGCAGCTGGATGTCCTTTGCCGTCAACGGCTGGGGATTGGAGAGCGACGCGTAGTCGGGAAACTCGACCGCGAGCGTCTTCTGCAAGCCCGCACGCTCGTTGGCAATCGTTGCAATCCGCGCGCGGCTGCGCTGCTCGGTTGCGAGATCGCGCTGCGCGGATTGCTTCGACACTGCGGTGACGATCGCCTTGTCGAGTGCCTCGGATTCAGCCGCAAGATCCTGGTCCCGGCGAACCAGCTCGGCGAGCCGGTCGCTGCCGGCGGCAAGCCGAACCGCGAGCTTGTTCACGGCGGATGCGGCGGAGGATTGTGTGCCGCGCTGGATCGCGGCGAGGGCCTCGTCCAGCGCCTTGTCGCCGGGCAGCAGATCTTGTTGGCGTGCGGCAAACAGGACCGGCAACACGACGCGCAACTGGGCGCGATCGCCCCGAAGCGTCCTTTCCGCGAACGGCAATGCGTCCGCGGTGCGCCCGGCCACGTAGAGGAAATAAGCGAGATTGCTGGTCGAGGTCATGACCTCGGGATGATCAGGCCCAAGCGCGCGTTCGCGGATGAGCAGCGCGCGGCGATAGAGCGGCTCGGCGTCGCCGTAGCGCTGCTGGTGCTCGTAGAGGCCTGCGAGATTGTTCAGCGAGCGGGCGACGTCGGGATGATCCGGTCCCAGCACCTTCTCGCGGATCGCGAGCGAGCGCTTGATCGGCGCTTCCGCGTCGGCATCGCGGTTGAGATCGCGATAGACCTGGCCGAGATTGTTCAGGACCGTCGCCACCGCCGGATGCTCGGGGCCGCCGGCCTTCTGATAGATCGCGAGCGCCCGCTGAAACAACGGTTCGGCGTCTGCATAGTGCTGCTGCTTCACATAGAGCGTGGCGAGATTATTGAGCGACTGCCCGACATCGGGATGCTCGCGCGACAGCCCCTTCTCGCGAACGGCGAGCGCTCGCCTGAACAGCGGCTCGGCCTCGGCGTAGCGGCTCTGCCGCTGGTAAAGCGCGGCGAGATTGCTCAGTTCGGCTCCAATCAACGGGGTTTCGAGACCGAGCGACTTTTCCATCAGCATGATGGCGCGCTTGTAGAGCGGCTCCGCCAGATCGTCGTGGCCCTGACCGGCATGAACCTGGCCGAGGTTGTTCAGCGCGGCGGCGAGGTCGCGACCGGTGTCGCTCTTCTCCAGGCTCGCGACCATGCCTTGCGCCAGCGGCAGTGCTTCCGAATATCTGCCGGCGCTCATGAGTGCGTTGATCCGCTCGCCCTCCGCGGCGAGACCTTTCTGAGCAAGGCTTGTCTGGGCAAGGCTGGGCGTGACAAACGATGCGGTGATCGCGAGCGTCAAACCCGCAACCAGCGTCAGTCTATTCCATTCTGCCATGACGCTCTCGCCGCCGCCTTCTGACCAATTATGGTCTTGGGTCGCGGCGATGGGCAGCAGCGTTCAATCTTTTGCGCTCTGGTCCATCCTGGTGCGCGCTTCGCCGGCGAGGCGAACCAGCATCTTGCGCAGCAAGGTGCCATCAGTAACCCGCTCCGGGAAGTCCAGCCGCAAGGCGGTCTGGCCGTCCTGCATGTCGAGGCCCTCCGGATCGCAGCCGGTGCAGCGCCAGTCGCCCGCGGCAGCGCCCAGCAGTTTTGTTGCATAGAGGCCCATGGCCTCGCGGTGGTCGGCATTCATGTGCTCGACCGCGCCCTGCTCCGCCGCCAGCAAGTCCTCGGCCCCCGTGAGGTCCGTCAGGAATTGCTCCGGCTTGAGATCGACGATCCGGCCGAAGCCGGCGACCAGATGGGTTCCCGTAGGTCGGATCCGAAAGAAAGAAAAATCCTTAAACGAAACAAAGGCTTCCGCTGAGGGATGAGCATTGAGATACCGTCGCCGGAGCAGATCCTTGTCCGCATCGGCCGGCTCGGCATGGCCGGACAGCATGATTCGGGCACCTTCCAGCGGATCGCCCGCCGCCCGCTCATCGAGCATCAGGGACACCCGGCTGTCGGCCAGGATGTTCCTGGTGTGCACGGCCAATCCCGAGATCAGCAGGATCGGGGAGCCATCCGGATGGCTCGCCAGATTGACCAGGGAACAATAGGGATCGCCGCTGCCGGCCATCAATGTCGCCAGGGCCCCCTGCCGTGACCGCCGCAGCAGCGATTTGGCGAGCTTTCCGGGGTCGAAATCGGAGGTCGGTTGCATCGGCTTTCTCGGGTCAGGTGGTTGCATGGAGGGCCTTTTTTCGGGTAAACCGGGGCCCGGATATGGGTCGAGATGCGGCGAATCTGCCGTGTTTCGTGGAACTTGGTCACACTTCAGCCTAGCTTGCATTGCTCGGTGACAAGGTTCGAATGCCAACATCGGCACCCATGTATGCGGCGCATCAGTGGATTGCTCGCCGTTTTCAAGCCACGACCCAAACGGAAAGCAGAAAGCAGAGGCTCATGCCCACAATCGCTTTGGTCGACGACGACCGCAACATTCTCACATCCGTCTCGATCGCGCTGGAGGCCGAAGGCTACCGCATCATGACCTATACCGACGGCGCCTCCGCGCTCGACGGTTTCCGCACCACCCAGCCCGATCTTGCCATCCTCGACATCAAGATGCCGCGCATGGACGGCATGGAGACGTTGCGCCGGCTGCGGCAGAAATCCGATCTCCCGGTGATCTTCCTGACCTCCAAGGACGAAGAGATCGACGAGCTGTTCGGCCTCAAGATGGGCGCCGACGACTTCATCCGCAAACCGTTCTCGCAGCGCCTGCTGGTCGAGCGCGTCAAGGCGGTGCTGCGCCGCTCGGCGCCGAAGGATCCGACCGTCACGCCGAAGGAGAACGACGCCAAGGCGCTCGACCGCGGCCTGCTGCGCATGGATCCCGAACGGCACACCTGCACCTGGAAGAACGAGCCGGTGACGCTGACCGTCACCGAATTCCTGATCCTGCAGGCGCTCGCGACCCGGCCCGGCGTGGTGAAGAGCCGCAACGCGCTGATGGACGCCGCCTATGACGACCAGGTCTATGTCGACGACCGCACCATCGACAGCCACATCAAGCGGCTGCGCAAGAAGTTCAAGGTCGTCGACAACGAGTTCGAGATGATCGAGACGCTCTACGGCGTCGGCTACCGCTTCAAGGAAGCCTGAGGCGCGCGCGCCTCCACGAAAGACCGAGAGCATCGCCGGTTCTGATTCCATCGGGACCGGGATGGCTCTAGGATGCGGGGACCTTCGCACGAGCTGTCCTAACGCGGGCGTGAGCATTGCTTGACCGAACGCAGCCTGACGAGAACCAGAACGCCGAGGACGTCACCGCCCGCGGCGCTCCGGATCAATTGGCCGATGACAAGCCGGCCGTGCGGGGCTGGCGTCCGCTGAACTGGCTGAAACGCGCCGGGCAGTTCTTCTTCGCGCTGTCCTTCTCGAGCCTGACCCGCCGCATCGTTTCGCTCAACCTCGCCGGCCTCGTCGCGCTGGTGGCGAGCATCCTCTATCTGTCGCAATTCCGCGCCGGCCTGATCGACGCGCGCGCGCAGAGCCTGCTGGTGCAGGCGGAGATCATCGCCGGCGCGATCGCGGCCTCCGCGACGGTGCAGACCAACGCCATCACCATCGACCCCGACCGGTTGCTCGACCTCAAGCCGGGCGAGACCTATGGCGGGTCGGACGAGTATTCCCCGCTGGATTTTCCGATCAATCCGGAGCGCGTGGCGCCGGTGCTGCGCACGCTGATCTCGCCGACCAAGACGCGCGCCCGCATCTACGACCCGAACGGCAGCCTGTTGGTCGACAGCCGCAGCCTCGATACCGTGGTGCGCTTCCCCCTGCCGTCAGTCTCCGCCGAGAAGCCGGGCATGGTCGAACGCGGCATGGTCGCGGTTCGTACTTGGCTCAATCGCGGCGACCTGCCGCTCTATCGCGAGCTCGGCCCCGAGAACGGCAATGGCTATGCGGAGGTGGGCGACGCGCTTCAGGGCCAGAAGCGCTCGATGGTGCGGGTCAATGCGCGCGGCGAGGTGATCGTCTCGGTCGCGGTCCCCGTGCTGCGCTCGCGCGCCATCCACGGCGCGCTGATGCTGTCGACGCAGGGCGACGACATCGACCAGATGGTCACCGCGGAGCGCCTCGCGATCCTCAAGGTGGGCGGTGTCGCCGCCGCGGTCATGATCATGCTGTCGCTGCTGCTCGCCAGCACGATCGCAGGTCCGGTCCGCCGGCTCGCAGACAGCGCCGAGCTGATCCGCCGCCGCATCAGGACCCGGGTCGAAATTCCCGACTTCACACGTCGTCGCGACGAGATCGGCCATCTCTCCGGTGCGCTGCGCGACATGACCAGTGCACTCTACAGCCGCATCGAAGCGATCGAGATGTTCGCCGCCGACGTCGCCCACGAATTGAAGAACCCGTTGACCTCGTTGCGCTCCGCGGTCGAGACGTTGCCGCTGGCGCGCAACGAGAACAGCCGCGCGCGGCTGCTCGAGGTGATCGAGCATGACGTCAAGCGGCTCGACCGGCTGATCTCGGACATCTCCGACGCCAGCCGCCTCGATGCCGAACTGCAGCGCCAGGATGCGATCCCGGTCGACCTGCGCCGCCTGCTGACGACGCTCGTCTCCGTCGCCAATGAAACCAAGCTCGGCCATGACGTCGCGGTCGAAATGCGTTTCGAGGGTCGCAGCCCGACCGACAATTTCGCCGTGACCGGCCACGATTCGCGGCTCGGACAGGTGGTCTCCAACCTGCTCTCGAACGCACAGTCCTTCTCCGAGCCCGGCAACAAGGTGCGCCTCACCTGCCGCCGCGTGCGCGGAGAGATCGAGATCGTGGTCGACGACGACGGCCCCGGAATCCGCGACGACGCGCTGGAGCGCATCTTCGAGCGCTTCTACACCGACCGACCTCATCAGGGCTTTGGCCAGAACTCCGGCCTCGGCCTGTCGATCTCCAAGCAGATCGTCGACGCGCATGGCGGACGCATCTGGGCGGAGAACCGTCCCGGCCCGGCGGACGAGGACGGCGCGCCTAGTGTCGTCGGCGCGCGCTTCGTGGTGAGGCTGCCGGCGCTATGAGCGACGGCGGCCCCAGCATTCACGCCTCGGCAGTCAAGGTTGGAGATCGGGCGGTGCTGATCCGCGGGCCCTCGGGCTCCGGCAAGTCGCGCCTTGCCTTCGATTTGATCATGGCGGGACGTAGCGGCGTGCTCGAAAGGGCCGTTCTGATCGGTGATGACCGTGTCCATCTGGCGACACTCGGCCGCGAAATTGAGGTCCGCCCCGCTCAGCTCCTGGCCGGCCTGATCGAGATCCGGGGGCTGGGAATCCGCCGCTGCGACTTTGTGGAGCATGCGACCGTCGGCCTCGTGGTCGATCTGGACGCCGCGGATGCGGAGCGACTGCCGCCGGCAGAATCTTTGAAAACAGTCATTTTCGGTGTCGAAATACCGCGAATACCTGTGGGCCGCGACTATTTGCCCCTCCCTCTGGTTGTCGCGGCCTTGACCACTACCAAGAGTTCATCTTCCGTTAACCCTTCAGCCGATTGTTTGAAGGGAAATGGTAACCATATGAACCCCACACTCGCGACCGAATAGACCGGCGCAGCTCCCCTTATCCATCCGTCTAGATTCAGGGAGATACGCAACATCCCCTCTTGCGCGGGGGCTCTGGATGGTCAAAGTGGCGCGTTCGTGCGGTGCACCAAAAGCGCCCGCGAGGAGTTTTCCGATGATTGGTCTAGTACTTGTGACCCACGGGCGCCTTGCCGACGAATTCAAGGCAGCGCTTGAACATGTCATGGGCCCACAAAAGCAAATCGAAGCGATCACGATCGGCGCCGAAGATGATTCCGATCTCTGTCGAAGCGACATTATCGAGGCGGTTAACCGCGTCGATTCCGGCGACGGCGTCGCGATCCTCACCGACATGTTCGGCGGCACGCCGTCCAATTTGGCAATATCCTGCATGAGCCGGCCGAAGGTCGAAGTGCTCGCGGGCATCAACCTTCCCATGCTGGTGAAGCTCGCCAAGGTGCGCGAGGAGCGTCCGCTCCCCGATGCGATCGCGATGGCCCAGGAAGCCGGCCGCAAATACGTCACCATCGCCAGCCGCGTCCTCGCCGGCAAATGAGCGACGAGGCGCCGCAAGCCGGGACGGGCGTGCCCGCGGGCGCGATCTCCAAGGACCTCCTGATCATCAACAAGCGCGGCCTGCACGCGCGGGCCTCCGCCAAGTTCGTTCAGGCCGTCGAGCGCTTCAACGCGCAGGTCTGGGTGACGCGCGGCGGCGAAACCGTCGGCGGCACCTCGATCATGGGCCTGATGATGCTCGCCGCCGGTCCCGGCACCACCATCACGGTCGCCGCTTCCGGCGACGATGCCGAAGCCGCGCTCGCGGCGATCACCGAACTCGTTGAAAGCAAATTCAACGAGGAAGGGATTTAGGCGGCTCCGCCTCGATCATTTCCCCGGCGGCGCGATGTAGATGTTCCAGCTCATCGACGGACCGGCCTTGCCGTGGGTGAAACGGCGCGTCGTCATGACGATGCGCTCGGCGTTTGGCGCAACTTCGGACACCCATTTCTCGAACGCCGGCAGGCGGCCGTCGGCCGGGTCGAACACGCCGATGAAGCCGTATCGCTTGACGTCATCGGGCGAAATCAACCCGGACCCCCAGGCTTCGAGCGGCGTGAACGCGGCCGGATGATCCGGGCTGTAGAACACCATCGGCTGGATCGACTCCATGGTGCCGGCGACGACCGCCCAGCGCGAGGCGAAGCGCGCGTGCCAGGCCTGCGTCAGCTCGCGTGCGAGATCCGAGCGCGCGCCATAAGTCGCCGTGTTGCCGGCATTGGCCGCCATCTCGCGCGCGGCGATCCACGGCGAGGCAATGAGCGTGGCAACGCTGAGCACGAGCCAGATCGCGACAATGTTGAACAGCGCCGCACTCTGCACCCGCAACGCCGGGATCGCGACCAGCGAGAGCGGCACCAGAAAGAACAGCGAGATGCCCCAATCGGTCTTCATGTAGATGCTGAAGGCCAGCGCGCCGAGCGCCGGGCCGACCGCGACGATGATCTGGATAATCCAGACGTTGCGCGCCTGCGAAGGGTTCACGCTCACATTCGCGCCGCGCGCCCAGGCCCGCGTGACGATGCGCAAGGGCGCACGCAGGAGCAGCCTGAACCAAGGCGGCACCAGCGCCATCGCCAGTGCAGCCAGCGCCACCGGCAATGCCAGCAGCGCGACATTATGCAGGGCATAGCCGGCCACCAGCTGATGCACCTGGCCGCTGTCCTCGAGGCTGTAAGTATCGCCCGCATAGGTCAGCGGCACGAAATGCGCGTCCGCCAGCCAGACGATGTGCGGGATCATCGCCACCACCATCGACGCGATCGCAACCCATGGCGCCGGCGACGACAGGAATCTCATCCGCTCCGGATGGATCAGCGCGGCGAGCCCGATGGCGCCGATCATGGTCAGCACCCAGTATTTGGTCATCAGCGCCAGCGCGCCGGCAAGGCCGAGCAAGATCCCGGATTGCCAGCTCCGCTTCTCGAACGCATTGAGATAAGCGAGCACGAGGAGCGGCAAGGTGACGAGCTGGAGCAGATCGGGATTGTACTTGAAACCCTTGAAATTGAAGATCGGGTAGAGCGCGACCATCACCACGACCAGGAACGCGCGCCGCGCATCCACGACGCGTAGCGCGATGAGCCAGCAGATCACCATACCGGTGCTGACGGTCGTCATCGCCAGCGCATAGGTCGCCCAGTCCGTCGGCGGGAACAATGTGAACCAGAGGCCGGCGACCCAGCCGGACAGCGGCGGGTGCTTGCCGTAGCCCCAGAGGAATTTCTGGCCCCAGCCCCAGGCTTCCGCGACGTCCATGTGAACGTCCTGCGCGGCCTTGAGATTAATCAGGATGAAGGTCCAGAGCACCGCATGCAGGATGGCGAGCTGGATCACCAGCCACAGGCGCGCCTCGGGGCGGGTCGCGCTGGCAACCAGCCAGGCCCGAAAGCGGGCATAGCTCACCCGGGTCTTCGCGCGCGCTCGGGCAGACGGGATCGAGGTCGTCGACATGGGCCTGGACATCAGGCGTTGCGTAGCGCGTTTCGGGCTGTCGTGGAATCAGCTTGGCGTGAACAAAGGCCCTGAAATTACAGCAATATGGTTGCCGCACGGGGATGTGAGTGGTATCCCGCGCCCATGACGACCGTCCCCATTTCCAACATCCGCAATTTCTCCATCGTCGCCCATATCGACCATGGCAAATCGACGCTGGCCGACCGCCTGATTCAGATGACCGGCGGCCTCACCGACCGGGAAATGGCGGGCAAGGAGCAGGTGCTCGATTCCATGGACATCGAGCGCGAGCGCGGCATCACCATCAAGGCGCAGACGGTGCGCCTCGCCTACCGCGCCAAGGACGGCAAGGATTACATCTTCAACCTGATGGACACGCCCGGCCATGTCGACTTCGCCTACGAAGTCTCGCGGTCGCTGGCGGCCTGCGAGGGTTCCCTGCTGGTGGTCGACGCCAGCCAGGGCGTCGAGGCGCAGACGCTCGCCAACGTCTACCACGCGCTCGATGCGGGGCATGAGATCGTTCCGGTCCTGAACAAGGTCGACCTCCCCGCCGCAGAGCCCGAGAAGGTCAAGCAACAGATCGAGGACGTCATCGGCATCGACGCCTCCGAATCCGTGATGATCTCGGCCAAGACCGGCCTCGGCGTGCCCGATGTGCTGGAAGCGATCGTCACCCGCCTGCCGCCGCCGAAGGGCGACCGCGAGGCGACGCTGAAGGCGCTGCTGGTCGACAGCTGGTACGACGTCTATCTCGGCGTCGTCGTGCTGATCCGCGTCGTCGACGGTGTCATGAAGAAGGGCAGCCGGGTTCGCATGATGGGCACGGGCGCGGCCTATGACATCGAGCGCGTCGGCTTCTTCACCCCGAAGATGACGCAGGTCGACGAGCTCGGCCCCGGCGAGATCGGCTTCATCACCGCCGCGATCAAAGAAGTGGCCGACACCCGCGTCGGCGACACCATCACCGACGACAAGAAGCCTGTCACCGAGATGCTGGCGGGCTTCAAGCCGGCCATTCCCGTGGTGTTCTGCGGCTTGTTCCCCGCCGACGCCGACGACTTCGAGACCTTGCGCGCGGCGATGGGCAAGCTGCGCCTCAACGATGCCAGCTTCTCCTACGAGATGGAGACCTCGGCCGCACTCGGCTTCGGCTTCCGCTGCGGCTTCCTCGGGCTGTTGCACCTGGAGATCATCCAGGAGCGTCTGTCGCGCGAATTCGATCTCAACCTGATCGCGACCGCGCCGAGCGTGATCTACAAGATGAGCCTGACCGACGGGCAGGAAATCTCGATCCACAATCCTGTCGACATGCCTGATGTGGTCAAGATCGCGGAGATCCAGGAGCCCTGGATCGAGGCCACGATTCTCACGCCCGACGAATATCTCGGCAGCGTGCTCAAGCTGTGCCAGGACCGCCGCGGCGTGCAGAAGGAGCTGACCTACGTCGGCTCCCGCGCCATGGTGAAATACGATCTGCCGCTCAACGAGGTCGTGTTCGACTTCTACGACCGCCTGAAGTCGGTCTCCAAAGGCTACGCCTCGTTCGACTATCATCTCACCGACTACAAGCCGGCCGATCTGGTGAAGATGCAGATCCTCGTCAACAACGAGCCGGTCGACGCGCTCTCGATGCTGGTCCACCGCACCCGCGCGGAGGGGCGCGGCCGCGCCATGGTCGAGAAGATGAAGGATTTGATCCCGCCGCACATGTTCCAGATCCCGATCCAGGCGGCGATCGGCGGCAAGGTGATCGCCCGCGAGACGGTGCGTGCGCTGCGCAAGGACGTCACCGCAAAGTGCTACGGCGGCGACATCACGCGCAAACGAAAACTTCTGGAGAAGCAGAAGGAAGGCAAGAAGAAGATGCGGCAGTTCGGCAAGGTCGACATCCCGCAGGAAGCCTTCATCGCCGCGCTGAAGGTGGACAGCTGAGGCGGGGGCCTAGCCCGGCTCGAGCGAAACAACACAGGTCCGGTAGGGATGTTTGGGGCCGGATAACAAAAAACGCGAAAACAACCCCATGCACAGTAGCCGGCACGTTGTTGGCACAAGGTTTTTCCAACTTCCGATTTTGCGAATCCTGTTTGACTCGTCGGGCAAAACAGGAGCATGATGGCATCATGGCAGCGGTGCGGTCGGCAGGCGGCGATGTCCCATCAAAGCAAACCAGTCGTGCTCGTGGCCCGAATACCGGCAGAGGGTATCGCGGACTTTCGAGCCTACAAGGGCGCGGTTCTGCCGCTATTGCCCGAGTTCAACGGACGTCTGGACCGTCGGCTTCGAACTCCGGATGGCACCATCGAGATGCACATCGTCAGCTTCGCATCCGATGAGGACTTTCAAAACTATCGGAATGACCCTCGGCGGACAGGTCAGGCCTCGTTGCTGGAAAAATCAGCAGCCAAGCTGGAAGTGTTTCCGATAGCGGACGTCTGACGGACCTCACGCGAGGTCTTCGGTGCGATTGGAGGAAACACCGGCTCGACAAGGCATCGGTGCACATTCCGGTCATTTGGACCAACGCACGATCAGCTCGTAGGATGGGTTGAGCTCTTGCGAAACCCATCGGCCGACGAGCGCTGTCTGGAAGTTTGATGGGTTTCGCTTGCGCTCTACCCATCCTACGAGCATCAGGCGAATTGCTTCTATGCCGGAGGCAACGTCACCCCTGTCAACTCGCCCAGCTGGTCCAGAAGCCGCTCCTGAAAATCGGGATCGGTCGCTTCGTGCGCCGGCTCTTGTTGCCGGAGGTCATGCCAGTAACGACCGCTGACCAGGGCGGCGGGATCATCGCTCACAGCGAGCCAGGTCTGCGTCCGTTGTCCGGTGGCCACGCCGACCGGCGCTCCGGCACCGCCCATTTTGGTGCGCGCCCAGCCGGGATCGACGGCGTTGCTCAGCACCTGCGGCCAACGCCGCGCCAAGGCAAAGGCCAGTGCGACCATGTGCAGCTTGCTCTCGGCGTACGCCTTGGCCGGATCCCAGGTTCGCCTCGTCCAGTCGAGATCGCCTAGCGATCCCTCTCCGCCACGATGTAGTCCGCTGCTGAGATACACCAGCCGATCGGGGCGTTTCATCAGGGCGGTGAGCAAATAGGGCGCGAGCGTGTTGACCGCCAGGGTGGTGGCGTGGCCTTCGGGCGTCGGGCCGCGGCTGCGCTCGGTATAGACCCCGGCGTTGTGGATGACCGCGTCCATTCGCCCGATGGCGTTGACCTGATCTGCCACGTGCCTCGTCTGGGCAGCGCTCTTGAGATCGCCGATCACGACCCGCGCGGAATGCGATTCAAGCCCGGCGATTGCCGCCGCACGTTCCGCCGATCGTGCGTGCAGGACGATTTGGTGGCCCTGTTCGAGGAGAGACTGGGCTGCTGCGCGGCCAAGACCGTCCGTGCTGCCCGTGATGAAGACGATTGCCATTGCCACTCCTGTCCGATCCCCGCTTCGGCGCCTCCGTCGAAGCCTCAAGGAGAATGCAACATGTTCGACTGATCATGCCGTGCGCAGGTTGCTGCGAACGAAGACATCACAACCGAACAATCTTCCGGGATGCGCATTAACATCCGATAAGTTGGGAATGACCGCATGTCGAATTTCGTCATGCTGCTGGTCGAGGATGACTCGCTCCAGCGCGAAGTTCTATCCGACCTCCTCAAGGACGAAGGGTTCGAAGTGTCGAATGTGCCACCGCAGAAGCGGCGGAGCTTATCGTGGCGTCGACGGGCACGGAGCTGCGGGCGCTCATCACCGATCACAACCTCGCAGGGAGAATGACCGGGCTCGAGCTCGCAGAGTACGCTCGCAGTGCCCATCCGGGGCTGAACATCGTGCTGATGTCCGGGACGGTGATGGCGCCGCTGCCGCCCAATACGATTTTTTTGCGCAAGCCGTTTGCGCCAGCTCATTTGCTGGCGGCCGTGTAGAACGGGGATTTCCTCGAAGGTCATCCGCCCGAATTTTCCGCGCCGACGGCGTTCTCGCTCTCCGGCACCGTCAGCCGGACGGAGTGACCCTGCCGCATGGCAAGCGATGCCGCCGCAACAGCCGCCTCGAAAGCGGCTTCCTTGGTCTGGTAAGTGTTCCTGATTTCACCATCGTGGTCGACGTGCCATGCACCATCCCTGCCAACAATATCATAGGCTGCGATGCCCATAATCTATCCCTCCTTCATGCGTCCGGCGTCGCCTTCGACGCCTGGGTGCTGCTCACCGGGTCCGACGCCGGGAAACTGTCCTTCAAGCCCTTTTCCAATTCGTCGTCCTTGGCCTTGTCGCGTCGGATGCCACGCTTGAGATCTTCCGCGTTCTTGTCCGGCGGCGCCGGATCGAATTTCTCGGTCATGCAAGTGTCCTTTCGCTACCTCAAACGCCTGGAGCTGATGACCGTTCCTCCGAAGGAACCGACGCAGTGGGGGTTTGCTGTTGAATGGCACAACCAGAAAGCGCGCGCAGCACAGTGTTCCTTCATCTCGGTTGCATCTTCTGCTACAACACATCCTGGGATAGCATGACGCATCCCTGCGATCAGGAGAAGGCAATGAAAGCTTCGGTTTTTGCGTTAGGGGGCTTGATCATTTTGTCGATCACATCAGCGAACGCAGCTCCCAAAGCCACGGCCGCCCCGACCACGGCAGCCAGCCCGGTCGCATGTTCCACCTCGGGTGGCGGCTTCGGGAGCTACCCGTCAGGCTGCCGAAACGGAGCAAACTTCAAGACCTACAACGAATGCAAGGAATCAGGCGTCAAGCGGGGCTGGAGACACGAAGACATGGCGTGGTACTGCAGCGGTCTGGGACTGCAATAGCGAGGGGTCATTGCGCTTTTCACGGAGCGAACCCGGCGCGCCGACTGGAGTGGCCCATGGAATGCGCAATCCGGCCTGCACGCGCAGATGATGCCGATGAGATCAGCGCGGTCATCTTGTGGGCGCTGCGGGAAACGAACGCGAAGGACTATGCGGACGGGATCATCGAAAGGATCGCGCATAGCTTCAGTCCCGAAGCCGTACGGCGACTGATCGGACAACGCACCGTGTTTGTCGCCACGATCCGCAGCCGCATCGTTGCGACCGCAGGTCTCGACGGAAATGTGGTCCGCACCGTTTTCGTGGCTCCCGATGTTCAGGCCCGGGGCATCGGCAAGCTGCTGATGGCCGAGATTGAGCGCACGGCGCGCGCGCGAAACATTGCTTCGCTGACCGTCCCTTCTTCCGTTACCGCCGAGACTTTCTACGCGCGGCTCGGGTTCAAGGCGGTGCACGACAGCTATCATGGTGACGAACGCACGATTATCATGGAGCGCCTGCTAAAGGACCCGACCTAGATCCGGTTTGGACTGTTCTCTGGGATTCAGCGGGCAGCGGGCTTATTGTTTCGCCTACCGCCGCGCGGCGAGCACGTTCGAAGGAGGGGTTTGCAACGCTGCGCGCCTCTCACTGAGGGCATGGTCGAACAGTTCGAGCACAAGGCCGAAGGCTGCCAGCTCCTCCTCCTCGATGGCGCCGTCATCGTAGCAGCCAAGCGTTTCCTCGATGATGCTGTCAACCTCCTGCTGCATGGCCAGCAGTTCGTGGTCGAACTCCGCGGTGCGCACCTTGGAAACCAGGGCCAGGATTCTGTTGCGATGGCTGGTGTTCTCGTCCCTTTCATCCCGATTCAGATATTGACGCAGCCAGGCGCCGGCCGAGCCGATGCCGGAGAGAAGCAGGAGCGCAAACCAGAAGTAGTCGCCGTACCTGTCGAGGAAGGTGCGCTCGGTCCCGTCGATCACGGCCGCCGCTCCCCGGTGAACCGGCAGCTCGGCTTCCTTCTCTGTGTCCGGCTTGATGATTTGCGCAGCGCCAGGCACCTGCCTGGCGATCGCCTGGCGGAGGGCGAATTGCTGGCGGTAGAACGCTGACACTGTCGTTTCGGACAAGGCTTTCCGTGCAACGATCAAATGGCTGACACTGACGGTCTCCACCTTGTCATCCGGCCGGGCTGGATTCGCATTGAAAATGCTTGGCGGAATTTCCTCCGATTCATAACGAGGATGCTTCAGGGCGATGGCTTCCGATGCGTCGATCGCGAGAAATTTCGGCTCGCCCCGCATCCGGGCGGTCGCGGCAATCGCGTCGGCGGTTATCTTGCTGTCGAGCGGACCGACCGCCATGAAGGCGTCGAGGCTCGGGTCGCGCGCCAGCTCCTCGAACTGGCCCGTGCCGAATTGAGTGACCGTGACCTTGTCCGGCTCCACACCGGCGGCGCTCAGGATCACCCTCAGCAACGCGGCGTTCGCCGGGGTCGCGCCGATCACCCCCACCTTGTGTCCCGCGAGATCGGCGACCTCCTTGATTTTCGCCGCCGGCTTTCGCTTGGAGCCCTTGCCCGCCGGTCCCGAAGAAGACCACAGCACGACGAAGTTCTTGCGCAAGATGACGACTGTTTGCGCGTCGGCGGGCATTTCCAGATCGCCGCGACCCACCGCAAGGTCGACCTTGCCGGCACCGAGCAGAGCGAGAGCTTCGGCCGCTCCGGCGGTCGTGATCGGAGACAGCCTCACGGTCCTGCTCTCGTTGATAAAGGCCTCGGTCATCGCCTCGATCACTTTGTGATCGTTGCTTCCCGGCGGTCCGACGGCAATCCGAAGAGTTATCGGCCGCAGCGCGTAATACAATGTACCCGCAGCGGCACCGAAAACGAGAAATCCGATGGCTAAAATCAGCAGTAGGGTCTTCGTCTGTCTCCGCCCTCGGCGGGCTGCGTCACCGCGTTTCATCGGAGCATCAGACGAGGACATTTGCCGCTGCCGGTTGGAGGTCAAAATCGCTGCCTGTTTCGGAACAGTATCATGCTCTTCTGGACAACGATAATGTCCGAGCAGCACCAATAGTTTCTTGGGGCCGGCGTGAGCTCTTCGAGCTTGCGCTATCATCTCCGATTCCGCACTTCACGTAGTGATTGCCGGATTGACGCCACACCACCTTGATCCTCCTCTGCAAATAGATCACCATCGCGCGATTGACCGCTCACGGCAGAATGGGCGAGGAAACGCGCATGTCCGAGCTTCCTGGAGCTGGCCTGACTGAACGGACGCCGTCGGCACCGACCATGCAGATGCTCGCGCACGCGCCGATGAGCGACATCGTCGATGACCTGGCCGGCGGGCGGATCACCGCGAGGGCACTGGCCGAATTCTATCTTGCCCGCATCGCGGTCTATGACCGCGATGGGCCTAAACTCAACTCGGTCCGCGCGCTCAATCCCGATGCGCTCGCGGGCACGCTCGACGGCACGAGGCCGTCGGTCCAGCGGCCGCTGGCGGGCGTACCGATCCTGCTGAAGGACAATATCGCGACCGGCGACGAACAGCCGACCACGGCGGGCTCGCTGGCGCTCGAGGGCGCGCACGCCAGGGATGATGCCACCATCGTCAAGCTGCTGCGGAGCGCCGGCGCGGTGCTCCTGGGCAAGGCGAACCTGACGGAGTTCGCCAACATGCTCGCGATCGACATGCCCTCGGGCTATTCATCGCTGGGCGGGCAGGTGAAGAACCCCTACGCACCAGGCCTGATGGACGAGCACGGCATCCCGGTTCTGACCCCAGGGGGCTCAAGCTCGGGTCCGGCCGTCGCGGTGGCAGCCGGACTGTGCGCGGCCTCGATCGGTACCGAAACCTCGGGCTCGCTGCTGTTTCCTGCCAGCCTGAACGGACTGGTCACCGTGAAGCCGACGGTCGGGCTGATCAGCCGTGCCGGCATCCTGCCGCTCGCGCACAGCCAGGACACCGCCGGGCCTATGACGCGCACGGTGCGCGATGCGGCGATGCTGCTGAATGTGCTGGCTGCCAAGGACCCGCTCGACCCAGTGACGCAAGCGCAGCGGCGCCCGGCCGACTACACCGCCGGCCTCGCGTCGGACGCCGTTAAGGGCGCGCGCATCGGCGTGCCGAGCGACCCCGCTGACCCGCTGAACGATTGCTATTACGGCAAGCTGCTGCCCGACAGGTTCAAGCTGATGACCGAAACGATCAAGACGCTGGAAGATCTCGGCGCCGTCATCGTGCGCGCCAACATGCCGACGCTCGGCTGGATCGGTGGGCCGGGCACAACTATGGCGGTGCTCAATTGCAATCCCCTAAGCAGCCAAAAAGGCACGGTCGTGCGGCCGCCGGTCGTCTTCCTTTACGAGTTGAAGAGTGATCTTAATCTCTATCTGAGGGACTGGGCCACCAATACTGACATCAAGACCATTGCCGACGTCGTGGCCTTCAACAACGCGAACGCGGGAAAGGCGCTGCGCTTCGGCCAGGACTTCTTCCTCGCCGCCGACCTGACCAGAGGCGACTTGAGCGAACGCGTGTACAAATCTGCACGTGCCATGGATCTGCTCTCCGCCAAGACGCACGGTATGGACGCCTACATGAACCGGCACGAGCTCGACGCCGTGCTATTCCCAGGCGCAACTGGCGCGGCGATCGCCGCCAAGGCGGGCTATCCCAGCGTCATGGTGCCCGGCGGCTTCATCTCGGGAACGTTCGACGGCAAAGACACGCCTGATTATCCGCTCGGCGTCACCTTCGCAGGGCGCGCCTGGAGCGAGCACAAGCTGCTGCGTCTGGCGTATGCCTTCGAGCAAGCAAGCAACGCTCGCAAGCCGCCGCCGGGCTTGCCCGCGCTGTGATGTCATCCGCGTGCGCGCGAAATTGCGCGACAGCTTGATCCTCCCTGCCAGATAGACCACCATCGCACCACTTACCGCTCACGGCAGAAGGGGCGAGGAAACGCGAATGAACACTATTTCCGGCGTCGATCTGGGCGAACGCGCCCGCGCCATCGCGCCGCTCATCGCGGGCGAGGCTGACGATATCGAGCGGACGCGGCGGCTGACGCCGGCCGTCGTCGACGCGCTGATCGAGAACGGGCTCTATCGCGCGCTGCTGCCGCAGAGTCTTGGCGGCGTCGAAGCGCCGCCGGAAGCCTTCATGCAGATGCTGGAGGAGATCGCGAAAGCGGATGCCTCCACCGCCTGGTGTCTCGGCCAATGCAGCGTCTGTGCGATGATCGCGGCCTCGCTCGACCACGACACCGCGCAGGAGATCTTCAACACGGCGCCGGGCATCCTCGCCTGGGGCGCAATCGCGCATGAGGCGCGGGCGGTCGAGGGCGGCTATCGCGTCACGGCGCGCTGGGATTTTGCCTCGGGCTCGCGGCAGGCGAGCTGGCTCGGGGCGCATGTCCGCATCGTCGGCGCTGACGGCACGCCGCGGAAAAATGCCGACGGCTCGGCGGAGGTGCGCACCATCCTGTTTCCGGTCGCCAGCGCCGTGCTGCACGACGTCTGGCAGGCGATCGGGCTCGCCGGCACCGGCACCGATTCCTACGAGGTCGCCGACCTGTTCGTCCCCGAGCGCTTCACCGCGTTTCGTGACGTGCCGTCCGCGCTACGCGAGCAGGGTCCACTTTACAGGATCGGCACCGGCTCGACCTTCAGCCTCGGCTTTGCCGCGGTGTCGCTCGGCGTGGCGCGCGCCACGCTGGATGCCGCGATCGCGCTGGCGCGCGGCAAGCATCAGTCGCTGGCGGCCAGCGCCATGCACGACAACCCGGCGGTCCAGGGCCTGATCGGCCGCACCGAGGGCGACCTGCGGGCCGCGCGCGCCTATCTCTATGCGACGGCAAGTGCGATGTGGCGCGATCTCTGCGCGACCGGCGCGTTCAGCGCGGCGCATCGGAGCTCGGTTCGCCTCGCCGCGACCTGGACCATTCACCAGTCGGCCAAGGTGGTCGACACCGCCTACCACATGGCCGGCGCCACGGCCGTATTCCGCAGCAATCCGTTCGAGCGCCGCTTTCGCGACATGCACGCCATCGCCCAGCAGATCCAGGCGCGCGACACGCATTACGAGGATGTCGGTAAAGTGATCCTTTCAGGGGACCGCTGACGTCGACCAGTTGCGAAAGTGCACGCACGCTGACCTATATTGAGTTCGCCATCCGGCGTCTTCGTCGCTGAACCTTGGTGAATTTTCTCCGACTAATTTCTATAGCTACAGGACGACGGCTTTTCCGCCGTGACCGCGCCGACCATATGGAAGCGATAATTCCGAATTGTTTTTAGCGCGCGGCATTTGCGCAAGAGAGGTCCGTTATGGGCCGAACAGCTGGCAGGAAAGTCAGTTGCCATGCCATTCAGGGTCATGCGCCGGGATGGCACCATGGTGGCATCCTCTTTGTTGCCACCCTCTGCACTCTCCTGTTTGCGAGCGAAGCCGTGGCGCAATGCTCGGCGCGAGACGTCCTGCGGAATCAGCTGAAGCTCAAGCAGGCGCCGTCTGATCGGCCGCAAGTCCCAATCAAATCCGCCGTCGATCTCCCCGCGTGGAAGACGATCAGGATCGGGACGTTTGCAAACTTCTTCGCCCTCAGTAACGCTTTGGATGCGGCAGGTTGTGGCATCGGAAACTCGGCCGGCGAAATTCTCGCGCGGCCAACGTTTACCGTTAGCGCCACGAAAACGAGTGTAGAGCTTTTCACGGTGTCGGCAGCCGAACTGGGCTTTCGGACCGACACGGCGTTGCTGGCGGACATCTATGCGCGCGCCAAACAATTGGGTTTCGGCCTGGCGGCTGCAGAAGTCGGACCACAACTGAGGCTTCAATATTTCGACCAGCCGATCGGTGAGTTTCTCATCATCGGAATGGAGCCAATCAGGACCTGGCAGGGCGCGCCCGTCATCTTGAATGTCGCCAATGGCGGCGCGGGACTCATCCTCATCGGCCAGGATGGGAGTGCCGAGGCACAGATCCCCGCGGCATCCCGGTTCGTATTCGTGCGGTCCCATGAAACCGCTCCTGCCGAGGAGCAAGAGGCCGTAACACTTGTCGGTCGGTGAGCTTCCAGGTTTGGGCATCTGGAGACGCGAGACAACAGGTCAGCATCCTAACTCTAGGCCACCAGCGCGGCGTCTTCCTCGGCACCGTCGATGCCGCGCTGCGCGGCGAGCAGGCTGATGATCTCGGCATTCGGCCGGGCCTTGCTGAACAGAAACCCCTGGCCTTCGTCGCAGCCTTCGGCACGCAGGCAGCTCAGCTCGGCTTCGGTCTCGACGCCTTCGGCGGTGATGGTGACGCCGAGGCCTTTGCCGAGGCTGACGATGGAGCGGATGATCGCCTGGGCCTCGCGATTGGCGCCGAGATCGCGCACGAAGGACTGGTCGATCTTGATCTTGTCGAAGGGGAAGCTGCGCAGATAGCTCAGGCTGGAATAGCCGGTGCCGAAATCGTCCATCGAGATGCGCACGCCGAGCGCGCGCAGCGCATGCAGCGTCGCCAGCACCTGGGCGCTCTTTTCCAGCAGCAGCGTTTCCGTGATCTCGAGCTCGAGCCGCCGCGGCGGCAGGCCGGAATGCTTCAGCGCATCCGTCACCACCGAAAGCAGATTGCCGCTGCGGAACTGGAGCGGCGACAGGTTGACGGCGACGCGGACGTCGTCCGGCCAGGTCGCTGCGTCGTGACAGGCCCGGCGCAGCATCAGGCCGCCGAGCGGATTGATCAGCCCGGTTTCTTCCGCGACCGGAATGAACTCGGCCGGCGAAACCATGCCGCGCTCGGCATGCGGCCAGCGCACCAGCGCCTCGAAGCCGGTGATGCGGCCGCTCTGGAGGTCGATCAGCGGCTGGTAATACGGCCGCAGCACGTCGTTCTGGATGGCGTCGCGCAGCTCGACCTCGATCTTGCGGCGGGTCTGCGCTTTCGCATCGAGCGCCGCCTCGAAGAACGCGAACGAGCCGCGCGCATCCAGCTTCGCGCGCGACAGCGCCATGTCGGCGCTCTTGAGCAGCTTTTCGGAATCGTCGCCGTCGCCCGGCGCCATCGCGATGCCGATGGAGGCGCTTATCACCACGGAATGGCCGTCGAGCAGATAGGGATCGGCGATGGCTTCGAGCAGGCGCTTGGCCAGCAGCACCGCATCCTCGGGACGCGTCAGGCCGCTCTGCACGATCGCGAACTCGTCCGAGTTCAGCCGCGCCAGCGCGTCGTCCTCGCGCAAGGACGAACGCAGCCGCTTGGCGACGCCGCGCAGCAGCTTGTCGCCGACCGCGTGCCCCAGCGTGTCGTTGACCGCCTTGAAATTGTCGAGCCCCAGCATCAGCAGGGCGACCTTGTCGGTGCTGCGCCTCGTATGCAGCAGCATCTCGTCGACCTGCTGGCGCAGCAGATTGCGGTTCGGCAGACCGGTCAGCCCGTCATGCTGGGCCATGAAGGCGAGCCGCGCCTCGGCGCGCTTGCGCTCGGTGATGTCCATCAGCGCGAGCAGCACCGCGGGCCGCTCGGCATAGGTCAGTTCGCGGGAATAGATCGCAAGGTCGATCAGGGCGCCATCGGCCTTGACGTGCTTCCAGGTGCGTCCGGCCTGCTCCTCACCGGCCGAAGCGGCGGTCCAGGGCGGCTCATTGTCGAAAGCCTGAAGGGAACGGATCGTCAGCCGCTCGAACTCGGCGCGGCTATAGCCGTAATGGGCGACCGCGGCATCGTTGACGCCGAGGATGCGCTCGTCGTCCAGCGCGCAGACGATCATGGGGACCGGATTGCCGTCGAACAGCAGCCGGAACGAGGCCTCGCGCTGCTTCAACTCGGTGATGTCGACGCGCAGGCCGACGACGCCGCCGTCCTCGGTCAGCCGCTCGTCAATCAGGATGACGCGGCCGTCCGCCAGCTTCTGCTCGTGGCGCGAGCCGGGCTGATAGAGCTTTTGCAGCCGCTCCGCGATCCATTCTTCCTCATGGCCGGCAGCTTCGGGATAATCGCCGCGGGCGACGCCGATGCGCAGCGTGTCCTCCAGGCGGGCGCCCTCCTCGAACAGATCGGCGGTCTTGCTGTAGATCTCCGCGTATTGCTTGTTCCAGAGGACATAGCGGCCCTCGGCATCGAGAAACACGATGCCCTGCGGCAGGATGTCGATGGCCTGGCGCAGGCGCTCATGGGATTTGCGCGCTTCCGCGATCGCAGCCTCGGCACGGCGGCGCAGAACTTCGTCGCGTTCGGACGGAGGATGAGGGGCGCGCGCAAAGCGCGGCTTGCGCGGGTGCAGGCCGGACCTGCCAAGCACGCTTCCCTTTCGCTTTCTTGGCTTTCGAAACCCCAAACTCAACTTCACTCGCCCCAGTCGCGCCCAGCCACCGCAACTCTTGGGGCAAGTGTCTGAAAAAAAGGTAATCTTGGGTGGCATGGCGGTGGGACGCACGGTCTGGCAGTCTCGAAAAAACAGCCCTCATTGCCCGTTTGCAAGGCGCGGCAGTGGCGATGGGCGCTCCAAGCACATCGCATTGTCGTCATCGGAGAACGAGATGGCGCAAAATTGCGCGCTGCCTTGAATCATTTCCGCGATCGCGCGCGATTGCATGCAGAAGGGAGTGAGCACGCGTCCCGCGCACGAATTTTGGTCAATGCATGAGAGGGTTATCGCCTCGTTAAGAATCGGCCGTCCGACTCTGCGGAACTGCGACTTTTGAACGAGATTTCATCTGCTGGACTGTTCCTTAACCCTGACGCGGTGTTGGGCTATAAGAATGTCAACATGAGTCCCCGCCGCCTCGCCCCTCTCCTGCTCGTCATGACGCTCCTGGCCGCCGGCGACGCGCTGGCCCAGGACAAGGGCAGCATCAACCCAAAACCGCTGCCGCCGCTCGCTAATCCGAACGATCCGAGTATTGGTGCCAAGGAGCTGTTCGCGCGAAAGCTGCTGCCGTCGAAGGGACCGGCGCACGTCATCGGCTCCTATGTGAAGGGCTGCATCGGCGGCGCCGAGCAGATGCCGCTCAACGGCGACAATTGGCAGGTGATGCGGTTGTCGCGCAATCGCAGCTATGGTCACCCCGCGATGATCGCGCTGATCAAGCGGCTTGCGGCGAGGGCGCACAAGGATGCGGGATGGCCGGGCATCCTGGTCGGCGACATCGCCCAGCCGCGCGGCGGACCGGCGCTGTCCGGCCATGCCAGCCACCAGATCGGCCTCGATGCCGACATCTGGCTGACGCCGATGCCCGACCATCGGCTCTCGCGCGAAGAGCGCGAGGACATGTCGGCGGTGATGATGGTGCGGCCGGACCGGCTCGACATCGATCCGAAGGTGTTCACGCCGGGCCATGTGCTGGTGCTGCGCGACGCGGCGCAGGAGCCGGCGGTGCAGCGCATCTTCGTCAATGCCGCGATCAAGAAGGCGCTGTGCCGCGAGGCCAAGGGCGACCGTTCCTGGCTGTCGAAGATCCGGCCGTGGTGGGGCCACGACTACCACTTCCACATCCGCATGCACTGCCCGGCGGGCGCGAGCGACTGCGAGGGCCAGCCGTCGCAATCCGAGGACGAAGGCTGCAAGCCGTCCGATCTCGCCTACTGGTTCAGCGACGGCGTGCTGCACCCCAAACCCCCGCCGGAGCCACCGAAGCCGAAACCGCCGATGACGCTGGCGCAGATGCCGGCGGCCTGCAAGGCCGTGCTGCACGCGGGCAATGCGAAGCCGTAGCCGGTCAGGCTGTAACAACTTCGTCAGCGGCTAGTCCTCGGATCTCCAAATGCGTTAGAGTGCGGCGCTGCCCTGCCGTAAGCGGGTCGGCCCTGCCGGGATGCAATCCCGCCCTCATCAACCAAATCCCTCCTCACGCGTGCGGCTTCGTCGCGCGCGCCAGCCATTGTGAGAGCCCATGCGCATCAGTGCACGCAACCAGATCAAGGGAAGGGTCATCGAAGTCACGAAGGGCGCCACGACGTCCCACGTCCGTGTCGACATCGGCAACGGTACGATCGTGACCTCCTCGATCACCAACGAGGCGGTCGACGACCTCGGAATCAAGGCGAAGGGGCAGGTCACGGTGGTGATCAAGGCCTCCGATGTGATGATCGCGGTGGACTGAGATGCGCATCCCTCTGCTGCTTGGATTGCTGTTGCTCGGTATCGCGGCCGCCTTTGCGGCGGAAGAACCCAGCGGCTGCGACAAATTCAAATGGTCGATCGAGCGCGAGCGCGCCGCGCTGACCGCGCCCGACGGTGTCAAGATGGCATCGGGAAGCGAGCAGGCCGCGTTGCCGTCGTCGGCCATCACGCTGGGGCTGGTCGCGTCCGCGGAGGCAAAACTGCCGACGCCTCCGGAGCGCGCGCCAAAGGACGGCACATTTGCCGGCTTCACTGGCATCAAGGCCCCGAAGGCCGGGCTCTACACGGTCAGCCTGTCCTCGGGCGCGTGGGTCGATTTGGTCCAGGACGGGCATGCCCTCAAGCCCGTGGCGTTCAGTGGCGCGACCGATTGCGACGGCATCCGCAAGACCATGAAATACGAGCTGTCGGGCCAGCCCGTCGTGCTCCAGGTCAGCGGCGCCAAGGACAATTCGCTCTCAATCGCCATCCTGCCGGCGCAATGAGCCAAGCGGTCGCCTTTGACCTGAGGCCCTGGCCTGCTATCTTCGAGAGTAGCGATATCCCTGCCGGCCGTAAGCCGCCGCCGGGACCCGTGGAACAGCGCTTCCGCTCGTCGCTCAGACCCACCAACGCCGGATCTGCGCGTGCTTCTTGCGCGCGCGATCTCGCACGGAGCGCATCCATGATTCGTATTGCCGGACTTTTCACCGCTTTCGTGATCCTCGCGGGCGCGGGCCTTTCGCCTGCCGCCGCCGAGGACAAGACCATCACCGTGTTCGCGGCAGCCTCGATGAAGAACGCGCTCGACGAGGTCGACGCGGCCTACACCGCGAGGACCGGCGTCAAGTTCAGCGTCAGCTATGCCGCAAGCTCCGTGCTCGCCAGGCAGATCGAGCAGGGCGCGCCGGCCGATGTGTTCGTCTCCGCCGACACCGACTGGATGGACTACGCGATCTCCAAGAAGACCATCAACGAGCCGACCCGGGTCAATCTGCTCGGCAACAGCATCGTGCTGATTGCGCCGAAGGATTCCAGACTCGACAACGTCGCCATCGCGCAGGGCTTCGACCTCGCAAAACTCGCCGGCGATGGCAGGATCGCGACCGGCGACGTCAAGTCGGTGCCGGTCGGGAAATATGCCAAGGCGGCGCTGGAAAAGCTCGGCGCCTGGCAGGCGGCGGAGCCGAAATTCGCCATGGCCGAGAGCGTGCGTGCCGCGCTGACGCTGGTCGCGCGCGGCGAGGCCAATCTCGGCATCGTCTATTCCACCGATGCCAAGGTCGAGCCCGGCGTGAAGATCGTCGGCACCTTCCCGGCGGATTCGCATCCCGCGATCATCTATCCCGTCGCTGCGACCGCGACAGCCAAGGGCGAGACCAGCGACTATCTCGCCTTCCTGCGCTCGACCGCCGCCAAGACCATTCTGGAAAAATACGGTTTCAAGTTCCTGATCAGCCCCTCCACTTAATTTTGCGATTTGATGCTCGACATCTCTCCCGCCGAATGGACGGCGATCCTGCTCTCGCTCAGGGTCGCCGTGATCGCAACGCTGGTGGCAACGCCGTTCGGCATTGCGCTGGCGTGGCTGCTCGCGCGGCGTGAGTTCTGGGGCAAGTCGGTGCTCGATGCGCTGGTGCATCTGCCGCTGGTGCTGCCGCCCGTCGTCACCGGATATCTGCTGCTGCTGACCTTTGGCCGCCGCGGCCTCGTCGGCGGTTTTCTGGCCGATACTCTCGGCATCGTCTTCGCCTTCCGCTGGACCGGTGCTGCGCTTGCCTGCGGCCTGATGGCGTTTCCGCTGCTGGTGCGCCCGATGCGGTTGTCGATCGAGGCGATCGACCGCCGGCTCGAGCAGGCCGCCGAGACGCTCGGCGCCACTCCTTTCAAAGTGTTCTTCACGGTGACGCTGCCGCTGGCGCTGCCCGGCGTGCTCGCCGGCATGGTGCTTGGCTTTGCCAAGGCGATCGGCGAATTCGGCGCCACCATCACCTTCGTCTCCAACATTCCCGGCGAGACCCAAACGATTTCGTCCGCGATCTATTCGCTGATCCAGACCCCGGACGGCGACGCCGCCGCGGGACGGCTCGTGATCGTCTCGATCGTGCTGGCGCTCGGTGCGCTGATTGCCGCCGAATGGTTCGCCCGCCGCGCCACCGCGCGCCTGCACGGGAATTGACCATGCTGCGTGTCGACATCGAAAAGCAGCTCGGCGAATTCTCGCTGTCCGCCGCCTTCGCAAGCGAAGGCCGCGTCATCGGCCTGTTCGGAGCGTCGGGCGCCGGCAAGACCTCGCTGGTCAACATGATCGCGGGGCTGCTGCGGCCCGACCGCGGCACCATCGTGATCGACGGCGAGACCGTCGACGACAGCACGGCCGGCATTCATGTCCCGGCCTGGCGCCGCCGCATCGGCTATGTGTTCCAGGATGCGCGGTTGTTTCCGCATCTCAACGTCGCGCAAAATCTCGACTATGGCAGGCGGATGAACGGCCTCGCGCCCGATCCGGCGCAGCACAAGCGCGTCATCGAGCTGCTCGACATCGGCGCACTGCAGGGTCGCCGTCCCGGAAAGCTCTCCGGCGGCGAGCGGCAGCGGGTCGCGCTCGGCCGCGCGCTGCTGTCGCGGCCGCGCCTGCTGCTGCTCGACGAACCGCTCGGCGCGCTCGACGAGGGCCGCAAGCTGGAGATCCTGCCCTATCTGGTGCGGCTGCGCGACGAGGCCAACGTCCCCATGGTCTATGTCAGCCACGACGTCGCCGAGCTGCGCCAGCTTGCGACGCAGATCGTGATGCTGAAGCAGGGCCGCGTGACGTCGTTCGGCGGGGTGAAGGTGCTGGCGTGAGGGGCGGTTGAGCAGGCAACGGATGAGGCAAGCCGCCGGCCCACCCTCCGCCGTCGTCCTGGCGAAAGCCAGGACCCATACCGCGTGATCTATCAGCGGCAGGTGGTGTGCGTACCAGCGAAGAAAACGTAACTGCCGGTGTTCGCAAAACTACTCCCCGAGGTAATGGGCCCTGGCTTTTGCCAGGACGACGTTAGGGCGGGCTCGTAGACCGAGACCATCACCGAGGAGCGGCTGAGCAGATCGGCGAGGAACTGCGACAGCTCCGCATTGCCGAGCGCTTCCACCAGATGAACGTGGAGCGCGCTCGACAGCAGCACCGAGGCGACGCGGTCGCCGCGCGTTGCGGCGGCGCGCTCTGCTACCGGGAACCGCAACTACCAGCCGCGATCGACGTTGCGCACCTCGCCCGTTCGGGCGTCCACGTCGACCTCCATCCAGCGGCCGGCGCGATCACGGCCTTCGATCTGCCATTCATCGCCTAGGAACTCGGTGTGCGAGACGGTCATGACGCCGATATCGGTGGCGACATCGAGCGCGACCTGCATCGAGATCTGATCTCCGGTGTCATAGGCCATCGCGGGCGCGGCCGATCCGATGCCGATCGCAACGATCGCCGGCAAGATGAGCTTTCGCATGGATTACTCCTGTCAGCTGCGTTTACGCCGCTAAGAACGAGCGGCATCGCGGAGCGTTCCGGGAGCGGCGGTCACGAAGACGCGCAAATCTTCGGCGGTTGCGGCGATTTGGTGGCGGTTCCCGCGCTGTCGCCACGGACCCCGCCGTCGTCCTGGCGAAAGGCAGGACCCATTACCCTAGGGAGAAGCGGGTGGGGCAGATCGTCACCACCAGCCTTCGCGAAACAGCTGGCGGTGGTTATGGGTCCTGGCCCCCGTGCGCAATTGCGCACTAGGCCAGGACGACGAAGAAGCAGACGTGCGCTTCATCAATGACCGCCGACGCGGATGTAGCGTTAAACCCCCGCCACCGAGCTCCACAAATCCGCGAGCTTGCGCCGCAGGACCTGCATGCGCGTCAGCGGGGCGGGGGTTTCCTCATCTTCCGGCAGGCGCAGGCCGACGACGTTGACTCGGCCACCGGAGATCGAGCGCGCCACAAGCACGATCGGATCCAGCACGAGCTCCGCCCCCTCTTTCGGCGCGCGGTCGAGATGGACGTCGAAATAATCAGCGAGCGTGTGCCCGCTCTCGTCCTCGCCGACCTTCACGCCGTAGATCTCCGCGAGCTCGGCGAGCGTGTGCTCGCCGGAGACCATGAAGTCGCCCAGCAGATGCGGGTCCGGCGCCGAGCTCGGCTGCATGTCGACGAAGAAGCGGTCGAGCGATTCGGCCTTTTCCGGGGGCGCCAGCAGATAGATGTAATCGCCGGGCGCGATCGGCTCGGCTTCAATCGGCGTCAAGATGTTCTCGTTGCGGATCACCAGCGTCGGCTTCGACCAGGACGGGATCAGGCCGCGGCGAAAATACAGGCTCTTGGACCGCACCGGATAGCCGACGAGCTGCTGCTCGAGCTGGCCGGGCAGATCCAATTCGACACGGCGCGGGCCACGCTCGGCGCGCGGCAGCGCCACGTGCAGCTTGCGCGCGGCCGGCGCCAGCGTCCAGCCTTGCAGCAGGAGCGAGATGATGACGACGACGAAGGCGACGTCGAAATAGAGATAGGCCTTCGACAGCCCGACCAGCATCGGGATCGAGGCCAGGAAGATCGCGACCGCGCCGCGCAGACCGGTCCAGGCGATGAAGATCTTTTCGCGCCAGTTGAAGCGGAACGGCGCCAGGCACACGAACACCGCGATCGGCCGCGCCACCAGCATCAGGACGAATGCGATCCCGACCGCCGGCAGCACGCTGCCGCCAAGCCGGCTCGGCGAGACCAGCAGGCCGAGCAGCACGAACATCACGATCTGCGCGAGCCAGGTCGCGGCGTCCAGGAAGGCCACCACCGAATTATGCGCACGCGTCGGCCGGTTGCCGATGATAATACCGGCGAGATAGACCGCGAGGAAGCCCGAGGCGTGCATGATCTGCGAGCCGCCGAAGATGACGAGCGCGGCGGTGGTGACAAACGGCGCATGGAGGCCCTGCGGCAGCGCGACCTTGTTGAGCGCGATGACCACCAGACGCCCGCCGATCACCCCGACGACGGCGCCCAGCACGGCCTCCTGGGCGAACTCCATCAGCACATGCACGGCCGTGCCCGTTCCGAGCGAGATGTATTCGACCAGCATCAGGGTCAGGAAGATCGCGAAGGGATCATTGGTGCCGGATTCCACCTCCAGCGTCGCCCCGACGCGCGGGCGCAGGCGCAGGCCCTGGGTATGCACCAGCAGGAACACTGCGGCCGCGTCAGTCGAGGCCACCACCGCGCCGACCAGCAGCGACTCCGTCCAGTTGAGGTCGAGCGCGTATTTAGCGAACGGCGCCGTGATCAGTGCGGTCAGCAGCACGCCGACGGTCGCGAGCACCATGGAAGGCGCGAGCACGGTGCGAATGCTGGCAAATCGGGTCCGCAAGCCACCATCGAACAGGATCAGTGCGAGCGCGACCGAGCCGACCAGATAGGTGGTTCGGACGTCGTCGAACTGCAGCTGTCCGGGACCGGAATCGCCCGCGAGCATGCCGATCGCGAGGAAGACGAGCAGAAGGGGCGCGCCGAAGCGCAGCGCAAGCAGGCTTGACAGGATCCCGGCCAACACCAGGACGGCGCCGAGCAATATGGCGAGGCTGACAGTGTCGAGGGAAGCCATCCACCTTCCGGGTACGAAATCGCTGGAATTGCATCCTTATCGTCGGCGGACTCCCACGCCAACCCATTTTCTCCCGCTCGCGGCAATCTGCCCGCATTTTGCGGCCTTAACGCGCTTTACTTAGCGGTGTATCGGTGGCCTTTGTGGGATTCTCCGGCGCGCTCGAATCAATGCCTCCCGCCCGCTCCCCGACGAGACCGATAGACATGGACCTCAAAGACTTCATGGAGTTCGTGCAGACCACCGCGCGCAGCGTCGGGGCCGAAATCTCCTCGCCCTGGTTCTACCTGCAGTTCGGGCTCATTCTGGCCGCGGCCGGCATCGCCTATGCCGCCGAAGCCGCCGTTCGCAGCCGGGTCGACATCACCTCGCTGGCGATGCGCTGGCCGCTGCCGCTCCGGCACTTCGCCCGGGTGATGGTCTCCAGCGCCTCGACGGCGGTGTTCACCCTGCTCGTGATCATCTCGCGCGTGGTCATGTACCACGCCACCTGGCCGAGCCGCTCCTATCTGCTGATGGTCGCCGCCAAGCTCGGCCTGGCCTGGCTCGCGGTCCGGCTGGTGACCTCGGTGCTGCGCAACGCCTTCATCGTCAAGCTGGTGTCGATCACGGCCTGGTTCGTCGCGGCGCTCTCGATCCTCGGCCAGCTCGATGCGACGGTCGACCTGCTCGATTCCTTCGCCATCGTGCTCGGCGGGCTGCGGCTGACACCGCTGCTGGTGATCAAGGCCGGCGCGCTGCTGCTCATCGCGCTCTGGCTCACCAACATCGCCAGCAATTTCGCCGAGAGCCGGATCAACTCGACCACCGATCTGACCCCGTCGGTACAGGTGCTGCTGGTCAAGATCATCCGCATCGGCCTGCTTGCGGTCGCGATCGTGATCGCGCTCGGCACGGTCGGCATCGATCTCTCGGCGCTCGCGGTGTTCTCCGGCGCGGTCGGCGTCGGCATCGGCATCGGCCTGCAGAAGATCGTCGCCAATTTCATCTCGGGGATCATCCTGCTCGCCGACAAATCGGTGAAGCCCGGCGATCTCGTCACCATCGGCGACAACACCGGGCGGATCAGCGCGATGAAGACGCGCTATATTTCCGTCGCCGCCGGCGATGGCCGCGAATTCCTGGTGCCGAACGAGGATCTGGTGACGCAGAAGGTCGTCAACTGGACCTACACCGACAAGAACACGCTGGTGAAGATCGCCTTCGGCACCAATTACGACGCGGACCCACGGCTGGTCTGCAAGCTCGCCGCCGAGACCGCGGCCGCGCATCCGCGCGCGCAGAAGGGCAAGCCGCCGAATTGCATCCTGACCGAGTTCGCCGAAGCCGGGATGAAGTTCTCGCTGACCTTCTGGATCGCCGACCCCGACGGCATGGACAACGTCAAGAGCGACGTGATGCTGGCGCTGTGGGACGCCTTCAAGCGCGAGGGTATCCGGGTTCCCTACCCGGTCCGCGAAATCCGCGTCCGCGGCGGTGCCCTGCCGGTGGAAACCATCATGGAAGTCCCGAATTAGGCCAGCTTAGGGGCGCAAGGCAGGCAGGCCTGACTTGCATGAAGGCGCGCAATCATTAAATTGGGGCGCGAAATCAAGCCTTTCCGCCGATATCGAGCCCACCTCAGAAGATTGCGCCCGCATGAGCTACGTCGAAGCCTCCGATACCTCCCTGCGCAAGACCGGACAGATCAAGCTGCATGGGCCAAGCGCCTTTGCCGGCATGCGCAAGGCGGGCGCGCTGGTGGCGAAGTGTCTCGACGAGCTCACCGACATCGTCGGGCCCGGCGTTCCGACCGAGCGCATCGACCAGTTCGTCCGCGACTTCGCCTTCAGCAACAATGCCTATCCGGCGACGCTGATGTATCGCGGCTACCGCTATTCGACCTGCACCTCGCTCAACCACGTGGTCTGCCACGGCATGCCCGGCGACCGTCCGCTGAAAGAGGGCGACATCGTCAACATCGACGTCACCTTCATCGTCGACGGCTGGTACGGCGATTCCAGCCGGATGTATGCGGTCGGCCCGATCGCGCGCAAGGCCGAGCGGCTGATCGAGGTGACCTATGAGGCGATGATGCGCGGCATCGCGGCGGTGAAGCCCGGCGCCACCACCGGCGACATCGGCCACGCCATCCAGAGTTTCGTCGAACCGCAGGCCATGAGCGTGGTGCGCGATTTCTGCGGCCATGGCCTCGGGCGCATGTTCCACGACGAGCCGAACATCATTCATATCGGCCGGCCCGGCGAAGGCGTGCAGCTCAAGCCCGGCATGTTCTTCACCATCGAGCCGATGATCAATCTCGGCAAGCCGCATGTGAAGATCCTCTCCGACGGCTGGACTGCCGTGACCCGCGACCGCTCACTGTCGGCGCAGTTCGAGCATTCGGTCGGCGTCACCGCCACCGGCGTCGAGATCTTCACGCTGTCGGAGCGGCACGGCGAGAAGCAGATCGGGTGATCCCACCGCGCGCCTATCGCGGCCGTCGGAACGACGACGGTCGCCGCTTGTAGGTCGCGGCAAAGGCATCGTTGAATCTGCGAACGCTGCCGAAGCCTGCGGCGAAGGCGATCTCCGCCAATGTCATGCTGGTGTGGTCGATCAGGCGCTTGGCTTCCTGCACGCGCCGCGTCGCCGCGATCTCGCTCGGGCTCGCCCCGGCGTGGCGCATGAACAGGCGGAGCAGATGGCGCGGCCCGACGCCAAGGGCTTCTGCAAGCTCCGCCATGGATGCACGATCCAGGAAACCTTCATTGATCAGGCGCATCCCGCGCGCAACGGTGCTCGCCGTTCCCATCCAGGCCGGCGACCCCGGCGCGGTTTCCGGCCGGCAGCGCAGACACGGGCGAAAGCCGGCACGTTCGGCGGCGGCGGCGGTCGGATAGAAGGTGACGTTCTCCGAGCGCGCGGGGCGAACCGGGCAGACCGGCCGGCAGTAGATCCGCGTCGAGCGAACACCCGAAAAGAACAGGCCGTCGAATGCGCGCGCACGCGCGAGGCGCGCGCGATCGCAAGTGTCCCAGTCGAGATGCGGTGGCAGCGTCTGCCGATGTACCGAACCTGTCGCCATTGCGCGACAATAATGCCCGCGCTGCACGCCGAGTAGCCGAAATCGGACTCGGTCGGGCGATGAGGTCCGAATCCAGCCAGCCTGCGCCGCCGCGCCGCATCATGGTCCCGGTCCATCCCGGAGCAGATTCGCATGAGCCCGCAGGCGCAACACACGACAGAACAAACCACTCTCGCGCTCGATATCGGGCTTCTGCTGCTGCTCTCGCTGATCTGGGGCAGCTCGTTCACGCTGATCAAGGTCGCGGTCCCGACGATCCCGCCCTTCACGATGGTCGCCGCGCGTGTGACGATCGCGGCCATTCTCCTGATTGCGGTCGCCTGCGCGCAGGGACACGCCCTTCCCGGTCGAGGATCGGCATGGGCGGCTTTCTTCGTGCAAGGGCTGCTGCAAAGCGCCTTGCCGTTCACCCTGATCAGCTGGGGCGAGATGCATATCGCAAGCGGTCTCGCCGGTGTGCTCAATGCGACCCCGCCGATGTTCGTGCTCGCGATCGCGTTGATGACCGGGCCGGGGCGGCAAGCCATGAGTAGCCGGAAGATCATCGGCATCGCGCTCGGGCTTGCGGGCGTCGCGGTGACCATGGGTGCCGACGCGCTCTCGGGGATCGGCACGACGGCACCGCTGGCGCAGGCGGCCGTGCTGTGCGCGAGCCTCTGCTACGCGCTCGCACCGATATGGGGACAACGCTTCTCGGGCCTGCCCGCAATCGTCACCGCGGCCGGCGCCATGAGTTGCGCCGCAGCGCTGATGCTGCCCGCGGCCACCGCCATCGAACGGCCCTGGACCCTCCCGCCACCGCCCGCGAGCGCGATCGCAGCGGTCATCACGCTCGCGATTGTCTGTACGGCCCTTGCGATGGTGATCTACTTCCGCTTGATCCGCATGCTCGGCCCGCTTGGCACGACCAGTGGGAGCTACCTGCGTGCGGGCTTTGCCGTGGCGCTCGGCACCGTATGGCTCGGCGAGCACTTCACCTGGTCCAGCCTTGCCGGCATGGCGCTCATTCTTGTCGGCGTCGTGGCGATTACGGTGTCCCCGCCGGCGCACAGCGCCAAGAAGCCGATAGGCTGAGCCACCATCTTCTGGGTCAGCTGTCGGGACCAGCGCGCCGCAGGCGCAATTGACGGTTGCAAAAACGATTACCCGCAGCAATGCTGGCGGCCGATGCCCGCCAAGACCGACCATGACAAGAGCAAGCCGGAGCACGCGCCGCCGCACTATCTCGGCCATCGCGAACGGCTGCGCGAGCGCTTCTACAGCGCGGGTGCGGACGCGCTCAGCGACTACGAGCTGCTGGAGATGGCGCTGTTTCCGGCACTGCCGCGGCGTGACACCAAGCCGCTGGCGAAGTCGCTGATCAAGACCTTTGGCTCGTTTGCCGAGGTCGTGCACGCGCCGGTGTCGCGCCTGCGCGAGGTGGACGGCGTCGGCGAATCCGCGATCCACCAGCTCAAGCTGCTCGCGGCGGCGGCGCACCGCGTCGCCAAGGGCGGGGTCAACAGCCGCAACGCGCTGTCGTCCTGGAACGAGGTGATCGACTATTGCCGCACCAGCATGGCGTTTGCCGAGAAGGAGCAGTTTCGCCTGCTGTTCCTCGACAAGCGCAACCAGCTCATCGCCGACGAGGTGCAGCAGACCGGCACCGTCGATCACACCCCGGTCTATCCGCGCGAGGTGATCAAGCGCGCGTTGGAATTATCCGCGACCGCGCTGATCCTGGTGCACAACCACCCCTCAGGCGATCCCTCGCCCTCGCAGGCCGACATCCAGATGACCAAGGCGATCATCGACATCGCCAAGCCGCTCGGCATCGCCGTCCACGACCACATCATCGTGGGCAAGAGCGGGCATGCGAGTTTGCGCGGGATGCGGTTGATCTAGTAACAATATCGCGGATCGACCGGGACATAGGAGCCGTCCCGGCGCTGCATGTAGCAGCCGCGCTGATAGGCGTAATAGCCGGAGCGGCGGCGTTCGCCCTCGGAGGCGATCGCGGCGCCCGTGCCGGCACCGACGACAGCGCCGATGGCGGCTCCGCGGCCTCCGCCGATGGCGCCACCCACGATCGCTCCACCGACGCCGCCGAGGATGGCACCGCCAATTGCGTCCTGCGCCGCCGCCTCATGAGCCGGCATCGCGATTACGACCGCCAGACATGCCGCGATAGCGAAACTTCCAATGCGAAGACCTCGAAGCATGCTCGCCCTCCCCTGTGGTCAGACGAGTCATAGCGCCGCAACCGGATTCGGACCAGAAAAATCACCATGCCGGGACCCGGCACGTCTCGCGATGGCGTCGGAGGCTCGGCTCGAAGGCGGCTCAGGCCATGCCGCGTGCGCCGCGCGGCCGGATGCTTCATCTCATGCATCGACCCAGCGCTGCACGGCCTCGGCGGTGTCGGCCGGCGTGGTGTTGAAGCAGATCGCCGCATCCGGCGCCAGGCGGTGGACGAGGTTGAGCACCTTCTCGAACAGCAGCAGGCGCTCCTTCGGCTCGCGCAGCCCCGCGCCGATCACGATGCAGTCGAAATTCTCCTCGCGCAACGCCGCCGTGACGGCGGCTTCCGCCGCGGCATCGAGATCGATCAGGCAACTCGTGACCTCGTAACCGAGATCGCGCAGGCGCAGCAGCTGCGCATCGATATAGTTGCGCACGAGCTCCGGCGTGAGCTGCGGGAATGCGCTGTAGTCCGCATTGCCGGGTTCGATGCCGATCGCGAGGACGCGCGTGGTCATGCAGGGCTCCTTGGCCGGACTGTCTCGCGTCGCTAACGGGGCAGCGGCCCTGCCGGTTCCCTCGCGGGCGGCCGCCCTGATCCCGGTCCTGCCGCTCATTTTCCCGGCGAGGTTGTAACCCACTTCACACGCGGCGCCGCGGCGGCCTGCCAGACTTGCGGGAGATCACGCTGGCCTCACGCCCTGATCACGGCACCCGGTTCACTTCGTCTGACGCGGAGTTGCGATAGTTCATTCATTGTGGGAGCGGAAAATGATTTCATTCGAGAGTTTGAAAAGCGAATACGAGCGCAATTGGTCCAATCTCGAGATCCGGCCTTCGCGCCTGTCCGACGCGAATGCGGTCGCGCGCAAGGCCATCAACGGCAAGGCGACCTATCAGCAGATCGAACGGTTGACCGGCGTCCCCTGGCATTTCGCTGCCCTCTGCCATTACCGCGAGTCCAATTTCGATTTCGACACCTATCTCGGCAACGGCGAAACGCTTCATCGCGTGACGGCGCTCGTTCCGAAGGGGCGCGGTCCGTTTGCCACGTTCGTGGACGGCGCCGTAGACGCCTTCAGGATCGAGAATTTCGTCGGCGCTCACGACTGGGGGATCGCGCGGATTCTGTTCCGGCTCGAAGCGTTCAACGGCTTCGGCTATCACGCCAAGGGCTGCAATTCGCCCTATCTCTATGGCGGTTCGACGCTGTATGGCCCGCCCGAGGCAAGGGCCGGCAAATTCGTTCGCGATCACGTGTTCGATTCGAACCACGTCGATTCCCAGCTCGGCACCGCGGTAATCCTGCATGCCATGATGTCGCTGGATTCCTCGATCACCCTCGACGACAGCCCGCAATTCGCGAGCCGCGCGGAGCCGGAAGACGACGCGGCGTCGACGATCGTTCTCATGCAGCAGGCGCTCAACAAGCTCGGCGCCAATCCGCCGCTCGCCGAGGACGGCATCAGCGGACCGAAGACCAGAACCGCGGTCTCGCAATTTCAGCAGCAGAACGGCCTGAGAGATACCGGACTTCTCGACGGCGCCACGGTCGCCGCCCTCACGCGCGCGACGCAGTCGGCCCCCACCGGACCGACCGGCGATGTGTCCCGGATCATGAAGCGGCTCGAGGACCTCGCGCAATTGCTGCGGCCGCCGGTCGGCGGTGTGACGCCGGCAACGACTACATCGGGCAATACACTGCCCGCCACCAATGATCCGATCAGCCTGTTCGAACGGCTCTTCTCCCTCGTCAACAAGACAGCCCCCATGCCAGGCCCCCTCACCCCGACCAGCACCGCTCCCGTCGACCAGTTGAAGCAGGTCGTCGACCTGCTCGGCACCTTGCTCAACCGGGACGGCAAGCCTGTCCTCGGCCAGGTCAATGGCGCGCTCGGCGATACCATCGGCAAGATGCTCGACGGCAAGAAGACTGCGCTCGGCATCGGCGGCTCGCTGATCACGGCGCTGCTCTCGTCGGTGACGGCGAGCCCCAACGCGGGAGGCATTGCCGGGTTGCTCGGGACGCTCGTGTCGGCGGTGCCGGGCCTCGGCCAGTTCGCGATGCCGATCTCGCTGGCGCTCACGGCCTGGGGCATACTCGGCAAGATGGAGAAGTGGGCCCAAGGCACCGCGCCGCCGCCCAGGCCGACGACCTAGAGACACTGGTCGCGCAGCGCCGCGGCGCGACGCTGCATCAGCGAGCGCTCACGCCCATTGGTCGCAAGATTCGCGGCAGCCTCGAACGCCAGCAGCGCCTCTGCGAGATGCCCGAGCTTTTGCAGGAAGTCGCCGCGAACCGCCGGCAGATGATGATAGGCCGTCAGCGCCGGCTCGACGGCGATTGCGTCCAGCACGTCGAGCCCGGCTTGCGGTCCCTCCGCCATGCCGACCGCGACCGCGCGATTGAGCTCGATGACCGGCGAGCGCACCAGAAGCGCCAACGCGGCATAGAGCTGCGCGATGCGCCGCCAGTCCGTGCCTGCAGCAGAATCCGCCGCCGTGGCATGACACGCCGCGATTGCGGCCTGAAGCGCGTAAAATCCTCCGGCGCCGCCGAGCTCGCAGGCACGTTCGAGCGACCGCAGGCCGTGACGAATCTGCAATTGATCCCAGAGCGTGCGATCCTGGTCCATCAGCAGAATGGGATCACCATTCGCATCGGTGCGCGCACGCGCACGCGAAGCATTCAGGTCCATCAGGGCGATGAGGCCGTGAACTTCCGGCTCGTCCGGCGCCAGACCGACGAGCACCCGGCCCATGCGCAACGCCTCGTCACAGAGCTGCGGCCGCAACCATTCCTCTCCCCGCGCCGCGAGATAGCCCTCGTTGAAGATCAGATAGACAACCTCCAGCACCGAGGCGAGACGCTCCGACAGAGCTTCGCCGCTCGGGGTTTCGTAGGCGAGGCCGGATTCCGACAGCGTTCGCTTGGCGCGGACGATGCGCTGCGAGATCGTTGCTTCCGGCACGAGGTAGGCGCGCGCAATCTCCGATGTGGTCAAGCCGCAGATCATGCGTAGCGCCAGCGCCGCGCGGGCTTCGCGCGACAGGATCGGATGACAGGCCGTGAAGATCAGCCGCAACAATTCGTCGCCGATGTCGTCGTCGAGCGCGGCATCGAAATCCGGCACGGTCGCCTGCTCCTGCAACATGTCCCGCGCCAGCATGTCGTGCTTCTCCGCGAGCATCTTGCCGCGGCGCAAATGATCAAGCGCGCGGCGCCTGGCAGCGGTCATGAGCCAGGCGCCGGGATTTTCGGGCACGCCGACGATGGGCCAGGATTCCAGAGCCGCAACCAGCGCGTCCTGGGTCAGCTCTTCCGCCAGCGGCACGTCGCGCAGCATCCGCGACAGCGTGGCTATCAGCCGCGGCTGCACGACGCGCCAAGTGGCGCGGATGACACGATCGATGTCGGTGTCGGCGGCCGTCATCGCCGCCGAAGGAGACGAGCGGAGTTGTCCATCAGGCGTTGGCGGCGACCCCTGCACGCGCGTTGACCTCACAGGCCACGTCCACGCCCGGCGTCGCGAATGCCCGCAATTCGCAGGTGCCTTCCCAGCCCGGCATGTGGTCGAGGTGCAACTGCATGAATTCCTTGGCCATCGCCAGGGCCTCGTCCTTGTCGCGCAATTCGAAAATGGCATAGCCGCCGATCACCTCCTTGGCCTCCACGAACGGGCCGTCGATGACGCTGAGCTCGCCGTCAGCGACATACACCCGCGCGCCGGTCGCAAGCGGCATCAGGCCGCCATTATCGAGCATCCGGCCGGCCTTGATCTCCCGTTCGGAAATCCTTTGCATCGCCTCCGCCAGCGCCGGGGACGGCCCTGCCAGGGGCTTCGGGGAAGTAACGATGTACATGAAGCGCATGCAAAACTCCTGTTGAGGCGAGACGCGGCCAGTTCGGCCGCGAAATCAGCTCGCTATTGGGATGACGATCCAGCCGGCGCCGGATCGACATCAGCAACGGGAAAATTGCGAGGCCGGGCGAACGCTACTGGCGCAGCATGATCAGGGGATCGGCGGTATCGGGGACGCGCCGCCATTGCGCGTTGTCGTCGGCCTCGAACTGCCAGGCCTCACCGGCCTTCGACAGCAGGATGATCTGGCCGCGGTCGAGCCGCCATTGCGTCGGGTTGAACTGCGCGATCGCCGCATCGCATTTCGGCTTGAGGAAGACCTGGAAATTGTCCGGCCCGGCTTCCGTGTTGGTCAGCGTCAGCCCGCAGACCGGCTGGCCGTTGCCGCGCACGATCGACCAGTCGCCGATCATCTGGTCCATCGACTTTGCCATCGAGCGGGCGGCGGCAAGGTCCTGCAGGATGTAGACGCCCTCGCCCTGCCGCAGGCCCTCGAAGATGCCGGCCTCGACCTCGGTGAAGTCGATCACGGCTTCACCACTCGAATCCTGCAAGCGGACGATGTCGAGACCCCTGACGCTCCAGGCGACGATGTCCTTGGTGAAAGGCAGCGCGGCCTTGCAGGCCGGCTCCAGCTCGAGCTTGAAGCCTTGAGCGGCGGCGTCCGCCTTGAGCGTGACGACGCAGGTCTTGCTGCGCTCAGTGGTCGAGAGCTCCCACTGCCCGGGCATCTCCTTCTTCAGGGTCGTTGTATCCTGCGCCTGCGCGATGCCGATCGCGGCAACGCATGCCGCGATCACAGATGCTAGGACCCGAAGACCTCCCATCAGCGTCCCCTAAACGGCGTTTCCGCAACCGGCGTCAATGGCGCCTTGCCTGAGAACCAGGACTTGAGATTGTCGACCACGAGCTGATCCATCGCGTTGCGCGTCACCACCGAGGCCGAGCCGATATGCGGCAGCAGCACGACGTTCTGCATGGTCTTGAGCTCGTCCGGCACGTTCGGCTCGGCCGCGAACACATCGAGACCGGCGGCAAGGATGGTGCCGGACTTGAGCGCCTGGACCAGCGCCGGTTCGTCGATCACCGAGCCGCGCGCGACGTTGACCAGCACACCGCGCGGGCCGAGCGCCTTCAGCACCTCGGCATTGATCATCTTGTTCGTGCTGGCGCCACCGGGCACGATCACCATCAGCGTGTCCACGGCCTTCGCCATCTCGATCAGGTCCGGGTAGTGCTTGTAGGAGACGTCCTTGGACGGATTGCGGGTGTGATAGACCACCGGCACCAGCGAGGCATCGAGCCGGCGTGCGATCGCCTGTCCGATCCGGCCCATGCCGACGATGCCGACCTTGCGATCGCGCAGCGAGCCGACGCTGAGTGGATAGTTCTGGGTCTGCCAGAGACCCGAGCGCACATAACGGTCGGCCTTGATGAACTCACGCACCGTGGAGATCAGAAGGCCCATCGCGACGTCGGCGACCTCCTCGGTCAGCACATCGGGCGTATTGGTGACGATGATGTTGTGCTCGGCGGCGTATTTGGCATCGACGTGGTCGTAGCCGACGCCGAAGCTTGCCACCATCTCGATCTTGGGCAATTGCGACAGCGAATCCCTGTCGGCGCGCACGGTGTGATAGGTCACCGCCACGCCGCGGATCTTTTCGCGGATTGCCGGCGTCAGCCGCTCGAGATCGCCCCGCGTCTCCGCCTTGTGCACGACGAAATGATCGGAAAACCCGTTCTCGAGGATCGGCCGGACCGGCCCATAAATCAGGAGGTCGATCTTTTCGGACGAAATCGAACCGGTGGTCATCAGTTGTCCTTTCCAAGCGCGCTCTCGTGCCAGCGCCGTAAAACGAGGTGGGAAACTAGCGCCAGCACCCCATAGATGACAATCCCGGCCAGCGACAACAGCAGCAGCGCTGCGAACATGCGGGGTATGTTCAAGCGGTAGCCGGATTCTGCGATCCTGTAGGCGAGCCCGGAGCCGGCCCCGGCCGTTCCCGCCGCGATCTCGGCCACGACCGCGCCGATCAGCGACAGGCCGCCGGCAATGCGCAGGCCGCCGAGAATATAAGGCAGCGCCGCCGGCAGCTTGAGAAAGCGCAGGGTCTGCTGCGGCGAGGCGCCATAGAGCTGGAACAGGCCCGCGAGGTTGCGATCGACCGAATTGAGCCCGAGCGTGGTGTTCGACAGCACCGGGAAAAAGGCGACGATGAAGGCGCAGACCACGACCGCGGTCTGCTGCTCCAGATAGATCAGCAGCAGCGGCGCGATCGCGATGACAGGCGTGACCTGAAGCACCACGGCATAGGGGAACAGCGATGCTTCCACCCATTTGGACTGGTTGAACAGCAGCGCCAGCGCGATGCCGCCGATACTGGCCGCGACAAAACCTTCAAGCGTGGTCAGCAGCGTCGCGGCGAGCGATTGTGACAGCACCGACCAATCCTTGATCAGTGTCACGAATATGACGGAGGGCGCCGGTAGCACGTAAGGCGGGATGTCCTTGATGCGGACCACGAGCTCCCAGGCGAGAAGTCCCGCCGCGAACACGATGACCGGCAGCACGAAGCGCACCGCGCGTTTTGCGCCGGACGGCTTCGCAGTGACGGAAGCTTGCGCGTTCATAGCGTCGACTGCCCTGCATAGGACGGCGCCAGCGCCGCCGACACTTTCCGGCAATAATCGGAATAGGCGACTGAAGTGCGAAACTCCTCGCCACGCGGCTCGACCGTCTCGATGCGGAAGTCGGCCTGGATGCGGCCCGGCCGCGCCGTCATGACCACCACGCGCTGCGACAGATAGACGGATTCGAACACCGAATGCGTGACGAAGATGACGGTCTTGCCGAGCCTGCGCCACAGCGCGAGCAGATCGTCGTTGAGGCGGAAGCGCGTGATTTCGTCGAGCGCCGCGAACGGCTCGTCCATCAGGAGGATGTCTGGGTCGGTGACGAGCGCGCGCGCCAGCGACACCCGCATCTTCATGCCGCCGGAGAGCTCGCGCGGAAAGGCGTCGGCGAAATCGGCAAGCCCGACGCTTGCCAGCGCCTCGTCGGCACGCGCGCGCGCTTCCGCCTTCGGAACGCCTGCGAGCTTCAGCGGCAATCGCACGTTCTCGCGCACGCTGGTCCAGGGCATCAGGGTCGGTTCCTGAAACACGAAGCCGATGCCATGACCTGGTTGAACAAGACTTGGCTGCACCTTGCCCTCGCGACGCGCCAGCCTCACGATTCCGGACGACGGCGCGCTGAGCTCGGCAATCAACCGCAGCGCGGTGGATTTGCCGCAGCCTGAGGGGCCCAGCAGCGAGATGAACTCGCCCTTGCGCACCGCAAGATCGAGCGGGCCGAGCGCCAGCACGCCGTTGTCATAGGTCTTCGTCACGCCGCGCAGGCTGACAGCCAGGGCCGTCAGGCCGGCCTCGACCCCCGCCGACGTTTGGACTGATGACATCGGCCTTGCGCTACGGCTTGCTCGGGCGCAGCTCGGCGCCGACGCCCTTGTTGACGAAGCGCAGCGTATAGGATTTGCGGAAATCGAGGTCTGCCTTTACGACGCCTGCCTTCACCATCTTGTTGAAGAAGGAGGTGTAGCGCTCGTCGCTCATCGCGCCGATGCCGTTCTTCAGCGAATCGCCGGAATCGACGATGCCGTATTCCTTCATCTTGGCGACAGAATAGGCGAGCAGCTCGTCGGTCATTTCCGGATTGAGCTTCTTGATCATGGCGTTACCCGCGGAATTGTCGCGGTAGATGTAATTGTACCAGCCGACCATGGAGGCATCGACGAAGCGCTGCACCAGGTCAGGCTTCTTCTCGACCACGTCGCGGCGGCTCTCGATCAGGGTCGAATAGGTGTTGAAGCCGTAATCGGCGAGCAGCAACACGTTGGGCTTGAAGCCGGCGGCCTTCTCGACCGCGAAGGGCTCGGAGGTGACGTAGCCCTGCATCGCGCTCTTGGGATTGGCGATGAAGGGCTGCGGATTGAAATTGTAGGGGCGAACGTTCTTCTCGCTGAAACCGTATTCGGATTTGAGCCACTGGAAATAGCTGGTCATGCCTTCCTTGGAGACGAACAGCGTCAGCGGCTTGAGGTCCTCGATCTTGGTGACCTTGGCATCGGGTTGCGTCAGCATCACCTGCGGATCCTTCTGGAACACCGCGGCGATCGTCACGACCGGGACGTTGTTGGCGACCGCGTCGAACGACATCAGCGTGTTCGCGGCCATGAAGAAATCGATCTTGCCGGCGATCAGGAGCATCCGGTTGTTTTCGTTGGGACCACCGGGAACGATGGTGACGTCGAGCCCATATTTCTTGTAGGTGCCGTCGGCGACGGCCTGGAAAAAGCCGCCATGCTCGGCCTCGGCGACCCAATTGGTGCCGAAGGTGACCTTGTCCAGGGTCTCGGCGCGCGTCGGGACCACCGAGACGAAAGCGGCCATCAGACCCGCCGTTAAGGCTCGCCGCAGATGAGAGGGGCTCATGATGGGACTCCGTCGATCGCTTCTAGCCGATGTCCAAGCAACGCGATAAAACCGCAAGACATTCAGGGACGCGAGCCGGCCTGGCCCGCGTCCCCTGATACCCCAAATTACGCGACAAATTCGGGCAAAGAAACCTTGATGACGCCTTCCCGCGACTGGACCGAGATCCGCTGGGCCGATGCCAGCCCCGCCGAGGTGTCGCGCTGGATCGCAGTGCTGCCGCTGGCGGCGACCGAGCAGCACGGCCCGCATCTGCCGCTCGAGACCGACGTGCTGATCGCCGACACCTATCTCGCGCGGGTGCGCGAGCTGCTGCCCGAGAGCGCTCCGGCCAGTTTCCTGCCCGTTGAACCGATCGGGATTTCCACCGAGCATATCGACTATCCGGGCACGCAGACGCTGCCGACCGACATCGCGTTGAAAAAATGGACCGCGATTGGCGAAGATGTCGCGCGTCGCGGATTGAAGAAGCTCGTCATCATCACCAGCCATGGCGGCAACAGCGCGGCCATGATGCTGATCGCGCAGGATCTTCGCGCGCATCAGAAGCTGTTCGTGGTGACGACGTCGTGGTCGCGGTTGTCGGGCGCGGACAGCCTGTTCCCGGCCGACGAAGTGCGCCACGGCATTCATGGCGGCGCGGTCGAGACCTCAATCATGCTTGCGCGCTATCCCGATCAGGTACGCGGTGATGCGATCGCGGATTTTCCCGCGAGCAGCATCGCGATGGAGCAGCAATATCGCTGGCTGTCGACGCAGCGACCCGCACCATTCGCCTGGCAGGCGCAGGATCTCAACCCAAGCGGCGCGGTCGGCAATGCGACGCTGGCCGTGGCCGCGAAGGGCGAGCAACTGATCGACCAGGGCGCCCGCGCTTTTTGCGAGCTGCTTGCCGAGGTCGATAACTTCGACGTGAACAGGCTCGCCGAAGGCCCGCTCGGTTAGCGCTTATCCTGCTGGAATCATTCGGGAAAGTTTCAAAGTCGATCTCCGCTTTTGCCGGTTTCGAACCGGACGCGCGGAGCCTCCGTCCAACTCGGTACGCGGGCCACAACGGACCGCCTCAACCCGGATGGAGTTTCACATGTCGATCAAGACCAAGATTTTCGCAGTTGCCCTCACCGCGCTCACCCTGACCGGCAGCGTCGTCGCCACCACCTCGCAGGCGCAAGCCAAGCCGCTCGGCTGGGGCGTCGGCGTCGGCCTGGGCATCGCCACCGCCGCCGTCGTCGGCTCCGCGATCGCCGCCAGCAACGACCCCTATTACAACGGCTATCATCGCTGCGGCTGGGCCGCCCAGTACAACGCCTACGGCCAGTACGTTGGCCGCGTTCGTACCTGCTTCTGATTTGAGTCCCTGAGGCCGATCTCACGTGGATCCCGCGTCCGACACGGGCGCCTCATCCACCCCGTGTCGTGCCCCCGACCCCCCCCCGGTGTCCCCCCCCCGCGCCCCCCCCCCGCGCG
>NZ_JBVVPQ010000036.1:0-77980 GCF_055811695.1 Bradyrhizobium sp. MI1.3
CCATCGGCTATATCAGCCCGGTCGAGATGGAGCTAAAATCGGCTTGATCCATGTCCACTTTTTTGGGGGAAGATCAGACTGTCACCGCGGAGGGATTCTGGATTGCTTCGCTTCGCTCGCAATGACGGCGGATAGAGCTCCCTACCGCACCGGCGGTGCATACTGCACGCCGCCCGCATTCCACAGCTGGTTCATGCCCCGCGGGATCTTCAGCTTCGACTTCTCGCCGATGTTGCGCTCGTACATCTCGCCGTAGTTGCCGACGTGACGGATGATGCGGACCACCCAATCCTTGGTCAGGCCGAGCTGCTCGCCGTAATTGCCCTCGGTGCCGACCAGCCGCATCACTTCCGGCTTCTTCGACTTCAGGGCCTCGTCGATGTTCTCCGAGGAGACGCCGAGCTCCTCGGCGTTGATCATCGCGTACAGCGTCCACTTGACGATCATCATCCAGTCGTCGTCACGCTGGCGCACGACGGGCGCGAGCGGCTCCTTTGAGATCATGTCCGGCAGGATCATGTGGTCGCCGGGCTTCGACAGGTTGATCCGCAGCGCGTAGAGCTGGGAGACGTCGGCGGAGAGCGTGTCGCATTTGCCGGTGTCGTAGGCTTTCACGACGTCGTCCAGCTTGTCGAACTTCACCTCTTCATACTTCATGTTGTTGGCACGGAAGTAATCCGCGACGTTGAGCGCCGTGGTGGTCCCGGTCTGGACGCAGATCTTGCTGCCGGTCAAGTCCAGCGCGGTTTCCTTGTTGCGCGCGCGCGGCAGCATGAAGCCTGCGCCGTCGTAATAGGCGACCGCGGGGAAATAGAGATCGTAGTCGAGCTCGCGCGCCATGCTCCAGGTCGAGTTGCGCGAGAGGATGTCCACTTTCCGGCTCTGCAATTCCTTGAAGCGCTCGCTGGCATCGAGCGCGACGAACTTCGCCTTGCTCGGGTCGTTGAAGATCGCGGAGGCCACCGCGCGGCAGAAATCGACGTCGAAGCCGGTCCAGTTGCCCTTGTCGTCGGGGATCGAGAAGCCCGGCAGGCCCTTGTTGACGCCGCACAGCACTTCGCCGCGGCGGACGGTGCGCTTCAGCGTGCGGGTGTCGTAGAATTCATAGATGATGGCCAGGACGGCGACCAGCACGGCGACTGCGAGCCCGATCAGCAGGCCGCCACGAAAAGTGCGCATCATGTTGCTCTCTCGAAATAATCGGGAAAAGGAATATTCGCCAGGGCGAGGAGATCAGAGTTCGGGCTTCTGCCGGATGACCACCTTGGTGCCGACCGGGACGCGATCGTAGAGATCGGCGACGTCGCGGTTGACGAGCCGGAAGCAGCCCGAGGAGACCTTGGTGCCGATCGTGTCGGGCCGATTGGTGCCGTGGATGCGGTAGACCGTGGTGCCCAGATACATGGCGCGTGCGCCGAGCGGATTGCCGGGGCCGCCGGCCATGAAGCGCGGCAGATAGGGCTGGCGCTGGATCATCTCCGGCGGCGGCGTCCAGTCCGGCCACTCCTTCTTGTTGGTGATGTTCACCAGCCCTTGCCACTGAAAACCATCGCGGCCGACGCCGATGCCGTAGCGGATCGCGCGACCACCGGGCTGCACCAGATAGAGATGCCGTTCGGCGGTCGAGATGATGAGGGTGCCGGGCGCCTCGGTGGTGCGGAAGTAGACGACCTGCTTCTGCCATTCCGGATCGAGCTCATAGGCATCGTCGGCGACCAGGCCCGGCTCGTCGCCGCGGTCGGGCTGCTGGGCGTAGGCATGGGGCGCGGACAGGATCAGGCCGATCGCAGCCACAAACATCCCGGTCAGGCGACGAAAATCCGTCATTTCAAGCTCTCCCCCACTGCCACAGCAAATATCGTTCGGAACCATCTGAACCCAGCGGCAGCTTCATGGCAAGTTGATGGCGCGCCCGGCTGGCATGTCACGAGAATGCTTTGGTTTTCTGACGGACCGCCGGCAATGCCACAAACAGGGGATGGCGCGAAAAGCAGTGAGCTGGGCACGATGTGCTCCCTCCCCCGCCTGCGGGGGAGGGTCGGGGAGAGGGTGTCTCTGCAATGGGGCACTGCCAACGTGGAGAGAACCCTCACCCGTCGCGCGGGACGATGCTTCGCATCGCCCGGACGCGCCGACCTCTCCCGCAGGCGGGAGAGGCTCAGACCGAATTCGCGGCGAGATCAAACTTCGCCAATCGCACTGGATCCCAGCTAGATCTGGTTGTTCTCCGGCGCGATCCCGAGCCGCCGGACGATCTCCGTCCCCACGGCCCGGGCCTCTGGCCTTGACCCGATGCGAGGGCTGCGAAACCGTCGTCCCGACTGCAATCGGATCACGACGATGCAGTGCTCGTCCTCGGAGCGGCCGCGGCGCTCGACCGTGATCGACTTCACGTCGCGCCCCTCGATGTGGTCGGCGCGCAGCGTGCCGTCGCCCCACAGGCGTTCGACGCGGATATCGCCCTGGCGGATGATCCAGAAGGCGCCGGTCACAAGGTTGGCATATCGATAAACGCCGATAGCGGCGATCGCGCCGACCGGCAGCAGCATGATGTCCACCGGCCCGGGCGACAGGCCACGCCAGAGCCTGTAGGCGTAGGGAACGGCGCACAATGCGACGACGATCAGTGCGACGATCCTGATGTCTCTTGCGGAAAACGGCTCGAGGGGGTCGCCGAGGCGCATCTCGGGATTGCTGGCATCGAGAGGATTGACCGGAGACTCGACCTCGGGAACGTCGAATTGCGTGGCGATCCGCGCCACCGTCTCGTGCACGTGGGTGACATCGGCGATCGGCGGCGATGTCAGCCGCTCACCGGAGGCCAGCGTGAAGGCGAGCTGGAAGCGGGCTTTCGCCCTCTTGCTGCCGGGAACCTGTAATCCCTTGATGTCGTCCTTGGCGACGATCCGCGTCCGGAGTTTTCCGAACGGGCGCTGCTCCCCGATCAGGATCTCGTCTGGCGTGATGATCCACACCACCGCCGGCGCCAGCATGATGATTCCGACGAACGCTGCTCCCACCAGCAGCGCGACCACGGAGATGATCACCTCCAGGGGGTCGTGCGTGAACAGGCCCGGCGTGAAGCACAGCGCAACGGCAGCCGCAAAGCCGGACATGACCAGCCGCTGCGCGATCGAGGCGCCTTCACGAAGGCGAATGTCAGTGCTGCTGGTGGCGTCGTCCATCGCGGGCGGCTGATTACGTGGCCCGCGAAACTCCACGGACGGGTCCGTGGAGTCAAGCAACAAGCCCGTCAGGCGAACCCAGCCGCGTGATATCCGGGCCGCATCAGCTGCTGGCGTTCAGCAGCTTTGCCACGGTGCGGTCGATCTCGTCATAGCGGCCCTCGCCCGCGTGCTGGAACACGATCTTGCCGTTCTGGTCGATGATGTACTGCGCCGGCCAATACTGGTTGCTGTAGGCGTTCCAGGTCCTGGAATCATTATCCTGCGCCACCGGATAGGAGATGCCGTGGCGCTTCAGCGCCGCCTGCACATTGGACGCCGAGCGCTCGAACGGGAATTCCGGCGTGTGCACGCCCACCACGACGAGACCCCGGTCCTTGTACTTGGCGTAGAGCTCGGTGACGTGCGGCAGCGTGTTGACGCAGTTGACGCAGCCATAGGTCCAGAAGTCCACCAGCACGACCTTGCCGCGGAGGTCGGCGAGGCTGAGCGGCTTCGAGTTGAACCAGTTGTTGATGCCGGTGAAGTCGGGCGCAGTCTGCTGGCTTGCGGCAGCGGTGACGACAGGGACAGCGCGCGCGGCCTCGCCGCAGATGCCGGGGATGACAGCGCCTGTTACGGCGATGCCGATCAGTGCGGCGGAGACGGCGAGCAGTTTGAAAGTCATGGACGAGTCCTCCGGTTGAGATGCGCGATGATCACAGGCCGATCTGGCCGGTGGGATAGAAGCCGGTGAGCCACGCCACGATCAGCGTGTCGTATTGGAAATAGGCGGCGAGCGCGAAGCCGATCACGACGACGCCAAAGCCCTGCTGCAGCCGCGGCGAGATGCGCGCGAGGCTGCGCACCCGCGTCGTCGCGGCCTGCCCGCCATAGGCAATCGCCAGCATCGGGATCGCCGCGCCGATCGCGTAGGCGATCAGCAGCGTGCCGGCCCAGGTCGCGTTCTGAGTCGTCGCGACCAGCGTCAGGATCGAGCCGAGCACCGGGCCGGCGCAGGGCGTCCAGACCAGGCCAAGCGTGGTGCCGAGCACGAGCCCGCCGAGCGCACCCTCGCGCTGCGTGGCGCCGGAATTGCCGAGATCGAGCCAGCCGTTGAGCCGGATCGACAGCCATTCGAACGGCGCCGGCCACAGCATCAACAGGCCGAAGCCGAGCAGCAGGATCGATGCCGCCTCGCGCAGCACGTTCGGATCGAAATTAAACAGCCGCGTGATGGCGCCGAGCAGCAGCGCGGTCGCGGAGAACGACACGACGAAGCCGAGCGCGATCATCGCCGGACGCAGATGCGAGCTGCGGCCGATCGAGGCGCCGAGCAGGATCGGGAGCATCGGCAGCGTGCACGGCGCGGCGATGGTGAGGATGCCGGCAAGGACGGCGAAGAGAAGTTCGAGCATCAGGGCACTCGTGAAGGGGTCACGAGGATGGTTCGGCGGTGATGGGCGGATTGTTACGAGTGTCACGTGCTCGTGACGGAGGAGGTGCCGGCCAAGGGCGGCGGTGCGTTCCCTCCCCCCTTTGTGGGGGAGGGTTAGGGAGGGGGTAGCCCAGCAAATGGTCTATCCGTCTGGCATCATGCCGCGCGTACAAGTCGAGAGAGTCCCCGTGTGGGCCCCTCTCCCTGCCCCTCCCCCACAAGGGGGGAGGGAAGGAGAGAGACCGCCCGCCTCACTCAAGCGCACCGCCGCAGCAGTCTGCCCCAAACACAAAACGACCCGGAGGGGGGCATCCCGTCCGGGTCGTTGGAGGTCTTGGGAGGTTTAACGAAACCGTATGTGAGCTTTATAGGAGGGAAGTTTTTCCGCCTGATGTTGTGCTTTGTTTCAATTGTTTCGTCGGCGGTAACACTTCCGTGTCCGGGGCAGGGCCAAAACAGATGTCCTATCCCATTGAAATATCTGAACTTCAGGCGGCGAAGCGCTCGACGCCACAGCCCTTGAGCAATTCGGCGAGTTGCTTGCGGGCGTAGAACATCCGGGTCTTCACCGTGCTCTGCGGGATGCCGATGATCTGTCCGACCTCCTCCACCGACTTCTCGTGGTAGTAGACAAGCGTGATGATCTCGCGATGGGCGGGCGACAGCTTCTGAACGCAGGCGCGCAGGATGGCGCTGGTGTCGCTGCGGTCGAGCGAGGTCTCCGGCGTGTCGCAACCATCGGCGATCTGGCGCACGTCTTCCTGGTCGATGTCCTCGAAGCGACGCTGGCGCATCGCGGTCAGCGCCTTGAAGCGGGCGATCGAGAGCAGCCAGGTCGAAACCTGCGACCGGCCCTGGAATTGGCCAGCGGTCCGCCACACGTCCAGAAACACCTGACTGACGAGGTCTTCCGCCGTGGTGGCGTCGCGCACGATCCGCAGGATGAAGCGGTAGACGCGCACATTGTGCCGGCAATAAAGGATGTGCATGGACGTCCGGTTGCCGTCGGCAATGCTTTCGAGAAGCATGTCGTCCGAGGTCGCCTGAGCGGCAATGATGCTCTGGCTGGCTTGGGCGTTGATGGCGATCACGTTCGGCATTGACTTGGCTCCCCGTAGCGCCGCAACCGAGCGGCGTTTCCTTCGACCAAAGTGTTAATGAGCCAACGTTTCGGGACGTCTGCACGAAAAGGGGAAAATGGTTTCGTGCGCCGCCAAATTGTTTCGTCGGATTAGTCGCGACGAAACATTCCGGGCAAAAAAGCGTGGAATTTCAATGTACGGAAAATACGGGGTGGGGATGAGGCGACAAGCGGAGGCGCCGGGAACGTATTTCGGGCTTTTGCGTTCGCGCTCCCGTGTCGTCCTGGACAAGGGAGCAAAGCGAGCGCCGATCCAGGACCCATTACCCCAGGGAGACGTTTTGCGACGACTGGCGATCACCAGCCGTGTGCCAAATTAGCCGTCGGGGTAATGGGTCCTGGCTTTCGCCAGGACGACGATGGGGCCGCTACGCCTTCTCGCCCGCCGGCGAGAACAAATAGCCGCCGCCGCGGATGGTGCGGATCACGGCGGGCTTTGCCGGATCGGGTTCGATCTTGCGGCGGATGCGCATGATGCGCAGATCGACGGCGCGGTCGAAGGCTTCGGCATCGCGCGCGTTGGCCAATTCCAGCAGGCGCTCGCGCGACAGCACGCGTTTCGGATTGGCCGCGAACACTTTCAAGAGCCCGAACTCGGATGCGGTCAGCGGGTGCTCGTTGCCCTCGTCGTCGCGCAAGGCCTGCGCTTCGAGATCGAGCCACTTCGTCCCGAACCGTACCAATTGCTCCTTGTCCGATTTCGCAGCCGCCGTTTCCGCCACCGCTTTCGCCGGCGCGCTCCGGCGCAGCACCGAGCGGATGCGCGCCATCAGCTCACGCAGCTCGCACGGCTTGGCCACGTAATCGTCCGCGCCGAGCTCGAGGCCGACGACGCGGTCGATCGGGCTCGCCGTCGCCGTCAGCATGATCACCGGCACGTTGATGCGGCTCTTGAGGTCGCGGATGATCGAGAGCCCGTCTTCCTCCGGCATGTTGAGGTCGAGCACGACGAGGTCGGGCATGCTGCCGTCGATCGCCGTGCGCAAGGACTTGCCGCCGTCGCACAGCGTCACGGTGAAGCCGTGCATCTTGAGGTAATCGCCGACCATCTCCCGGGCCGGGGCCTCGTCGTCGACGATCATGATGTGCTGGCTTTGGGTCATGGTCCTGAGATCACGGAATTTCGGTCGCGGGGAGGGTGATGGTGAAGGTCGAGCCCTTGCCGGGGCCCTCGCTCTCGGCGGTCACCTCGCCGCCGTGCATGTCGATAATACGCTTGACGATGGACAACCCAAGCCCGGTCGAGCTCTCACCGGCGGTCGGTTTTGCCGACAGTCGCTGGAACCGGCCGAACAGGCGGCCGAGATCCTCCGGCGACAGGCCGGCGCCCTCGTCGCTGACGCGGACGATGGTGTCGCCGCCTTCATGGCTCACGATGACGCCGATCTTGCCGCCGATCGGTGAGTATTTGATGGCGTTGCTGATCAAATTGTCGATCGCCTCGCGGATGCGGTCGGTGTCGCACATGGTGACGATGTTGACGGGCGCGGTGACGCTGATCGCCTGCTGCTTGTTGACGGCGAGCGGCTGGTTGGCCTCGGCGACCTCCTTGACCAGAGCCGCGACGTCGACGGGCTCGCGGCGGATGGTGATGTCGAAGGCATCGGCCATCGCGTCCGAGATCAGATGATCGACCATCGTGGTCAGGCGCTTGGTGGCATCGCGGATGTGATCGACCTGGGCCACCACGCCGCTTGACGACGCGCCGGTCGAGATCAGCTCCTTCAGCATCTCGGTGCGGCCCAGGATGACGCCGAGGGGATTCTTCAGATCGTGAGCAACGGTGCCGAGAATTTCGTTCTTGAAGCCGTTGGCGCGCTGCAGCCGCAGCCATTGCGCCGAGAGGCGGCGGTTCGCCTGCATCAGCGCGCGGGTGCGCTGGGCGACGCGGTCTTCCAGCTGGGTGTTGGCGGCCTGGAGCTGCTGGTAGAGGATGACGTTGTCGAAGGCGATCGAGAGCCGGCTGGAGAAGATCTCGACCAGCGAGCGGTCGGTCTCGGACAGCTCGCGCTCGGCCTGCAGCAGCACCACGACCTCGCGTCCGCTTCCGGTGCGCAAATAGATCACGCTGCGGTGGTCGGCGAATTCGTTCTTGCGGCCCTGGAAAGCGGCTTCCACCATTGCGCGCAGATCGGGGTCGAGCGCCTTCGACGAGGTCGTGCCGATGAAGCGGCTGTAGCAGCCGCTGCCGGCGAGCACCGAGAGCTCGGGGTCGATGCCGCCATTGTCGCGCAAGACCAGGATGCCGGCGCAATCGACGTTGAGCAGCGAGGCGAGCTGGGTCAGCACGCCCTCGGCGAGCCGTTGCATCGACTTGAAGTCGTACAGCGTGGAAGCCGCGTCGATGATGATCTCGAGCCCGCGCCGGGTTTGCAGCATGCGCTCGAGCTGCTGGTAGGAGCGCAGCGCCGCGGTCAGCGAGGTGAACAGCTTGTCGGCAGTGAGCTCGGTCTTGGCCTTGTAGTCGTTGATGTCGTACTGCACGATCACGCGCCGCTCGGGCGCCTGGCCGGGCTGTCCGGTGCGCAGGATGATGCGGACGGTCTCGTTCTTGAGCTCGTTGCGGATGTACTCGACCAGCTCGAGGCCGGCGACATCAGTCTCCATGATGACGTCGAGCAGCACGGCGGCGATGTCGTTGTGCGCGGCCATCAGCTTGCGACCTTCGGCCGCGGAATGGGCGGAGAGGATCTCCAGGCCCTGGCCGTTGAGGTTGTAGTCGGACAGCGCGAAGCGCGTGCCGTCATGCACGGCCGGATCGTCGTCGATGACGGCGATCTTCCATTTCCGGGCGTCAACATCCTCCGATGCGGTACCGGTGTCGTCGATCAGGTGGAGGACATCGTCCTGTTCGGCCATTGAGAAGTCCCGTCAGTCTCTGTGCTTTGCCCGCCGCCCCTGGCGACCCGGGGCATGATAATGCGAAATGTAGTGCCTTGTCCCAGCTTGGATTCCAGCATCATGCGACCGCCGAGCTGCTGGGTGACGAGGTTATAGACGATATGGAGGCCGAGTCCCGTGCCACCTTCATTGCGCCTGGTGGTAAAGAATGGGTCAAAGGCCTGGCGCTGCACGTCGGAGGTCATGCCGGCCCCGTCATCGGTGAATATGATCTCGACGTCGTCGGCCCCGCGCGGCCGCGCCGAGATCGTGATCGTGCCGGCGCGGCCGTCGGCAAAGGCGTGGTTGGCGGCATTGAGGAACAAATTGGTCAGGATCTGGCCGTAGGAGCCGGGATAGCCATCGAGCAGCAGCCCCTCGGGCATGTCGACATGGAGCGTGATCGGCGACCGCTTCAGCACCGGCCGCAGGCTCGCGATGATCTGGTCGGTGGCTTCGCTGAGTGAGAACTGCCGCCGCTCGGCATGGGAGCGGTCGACCGCGACCTGCTTGAAAGACTGGATCAGTTCGCCGGCGCGCTGCAAATTGGCGACGAGCTGCTGCGAGGCGTCGCGTGAGGACTGCACGAATTCTTCCAGCTGCGAGCGGCGCAGGCCGCCTTCACCCTTGAGCTGGGCCTCGAAGATTTCGGTGCGCCGGGCAAAACTCGACGCAACGGTGAGGCTGATGCCGATCGGATTGTTGACCTCGTGCGCAACGCCGGCGACGAGGCCGCCGAGGGCTGCGAGCCTCTCGGCATCGATCAGATTCTGCTGCGCGGCGTTGAGCTCGAGCAGTGCACTCTCGGCTTTCTCCTTGGACGCGCGCAGCTCGTCCTCGGTCTGACGCTTCGCGATCGCGTTCTCGCGGAACACTTCCACCGCGCGCGCCATGGCGCCGACTTCGTCGCGCGCGCGCGTGCCCTGCACCTCGCGGCCGAGGTCGCCGAGCGTGATCGCGCGCATCGCCGCCATGATCTGCTGCAGCGGCAGCCGGATCGACAGCGCGATCAGCACGCCGGCGGTGAGGATGATGCCGAGGAAGATCACGGCGATGGAGAGAACACGGCGGGAGATGTCCGCTAGCGTGCGGTCGAACGTCTCCTGGGCCTTCTGCTCGCGCTGGCGCATCTTGGTGGAGAGATCGTCGATGGCGCCGATCGCCTCGGCCTGGTTGGCGTCGATGGTGTTGCGCAGCAGCTCGGTACGGTTCGTGAGCTGCTCGGAGAGCTTTGCAAAGCCTTCGCGCAGCGCGGCGGTCCGGGCCGCGAGTCGTCGCAGCGCCATGCGCTGGAGGTCGTTGTCGGCGAGATCGATCATCACGGGGATGGTCTTCTCGATCGTCTCGGTGTTGCGGCGGGCGTCGTCGGCCGCACCCGATGACAGCGACAGATAGTAGGAATTGGCCGCGACCAGCATCGCGGTGAAGGCCTCGCGCGACTTGCCGAGCGAAGGCCAGATCAGCGCGTCGCGATGGCCGGTGGCGCCTTCGATGATGGAGTAGAGTCCGGCCATGTCTCTGGCCGGTCCCTGCACCTGATCCTCATAGGTCCTGGCGATGGTCGCCTGCACGCTGCGCAGCTCGCCGAAGCCGTTGAGGAAGCGGTCGGTGGTGCGCTCCAGCTCCTCGACCGAGCCCGACAGCATCGGGTCCTTGGCGGCTCGGTTGCTCAGTGTCCCCAGCACCGCCTCGCGCAGCAGCAGGATCTCGGCGAACAAATCGGGGCTCGGCTGGTTGATGTAGCGGTGGATCAGATTGTGCAGCCGCCCGGTCTCGCTTTCGAGCAGCGCCAGGATCCGGTCGGATTCGCGCACCTGGCGCACGTCGTCCCAGGCCGAGCCGAGCACCTGCGAGCCGTTCCAGATCAGCCCGACCAGCACGATGACCACGGCGGAGTTCAGCGCCGCGATGGACAGGATGCGCCAGCGGATCGGCACGGCCCGGAGCATGCCGACCAGCCGCGCGCGCAGCCGCCCCATCGGGCCCGGCGACCTGTCTGCGTGCTCGCTGTGTCCAAGCCCGGGCAAGTGGCCTCACTCCACCTTGCGAATGCGTTCGATCAGCGCGGCCGCGACCGGATCCTGCCCGGCCTTGGCGTAGATCGCGACCATCGCGTCCTCGAACGGCTTGCGGTCGATATCCCTGACGATGGTGACGCCCGCTGCTTCCGCCTTGCGCTGCGACTGCTCCTCGAGGTCGCGCCATTTCTCGCGCATGAAGCGGCTCGACCGCTGCGCGGCTTCCCTGAAGATGGTCTGGTCAGCGGCCGACAGGCTTTTCCAGGCCTTCAGCGAGATCACCAGCACTTCGGGGCTCATCGTGTGCTCGGTGAGCGCGAGATAGCCGGCATGTTTGTAATGGTCCGTCGTCACGTAGGAGGGCCAGTTGTTCTCCGCGCCGTCGATCAGATGGTTGGCAAGCCCGGCAAGCACCTGCCCATAGGGCATCTCGACCGGCTCCGCGCCGAGCGCGCGGATCATCTGGCTCATCAACTCCGACTGCTGCACCCGGATCCGCAATCCCTTGAGGTCCCCGACACTCCGCACAGGCCGGGCGCCGTTGTAGATCGACCGCGCGCCGGAATCGTAGAAGGCGAGGCCGACGAAGCCATAGGGCTCGAAGCTGCCGAGGATCTCGCCGCCGATCGGTCCGTCCAGCACCTTCTGCATGTGCCCGATGGACCGGAACAGGAACGGCATCGCCAGCACGTTCATCGCCGGGACGAAATTGCCGATCAGCGCCACATTGGTCCGGTTGAGATCGATCGCGCCGACCCGGGTCTGCTCGATGGTCTCCTTCTCCTCGCCGAGCTGGCGGGAGTGAAACACCTTGACCTCGTGCCGGCCGCCGCTGCGCTCGGCGATCAGGGCGCCCATGTAGCGCAGCGCCTGCACGGTCGGATAATCCTCGGTCTGGGTGTCGGCCGCGCGGAATTCGCGCGCAACGGCTCCCGTCGCGCAGATGGCGATCAGAAGCGCGACGAAAACCACCCCGGTCCGCTTGCGTTCGGCACGGTTCAACACTGGCACACTCAACCCCTCAGTGGTGGAGTCTATGGCGGGAGGAAAAGGTTCAATGCAATCTAGCAGATGGTCGTGGGAAGGCCATCCCGCCCGGCACTGCTGTGTGATTGTGCGGCGCGGCCGGGGCTCATTCCCGGTTGAAACCGCAAATGCCGCGCCTTAAGCAGGGACAGCCGCTTTCGTCGTGCGGCATGGAAAGAGCCATCGTGACTTCAGCATCGCGCCTTTTGCAGGTCGTCGCCGCCTTTGCGGCCCTCTCATTGGCCGCGCCGGTGCGTGCCGCGACCGACATCGCGTGGTGGCACGCCATGTCCGGCGAGCTCGGCCGCCAGCTCGAAAAGCTCGCCTCCGACTTCAACGCCTCGCAGCCGGATTATCGCGTGGTGCCGACCTACAAGGGCAATTACACCGAGACGGTGACGGCCGCGATCTTCGCCTTCCGATCGCGCAGCCAGCCCGCGATCGTCCAGGTCAACGAGGTCGCCACCGCCACCATGACGGCGGCCAAGGGCGCGATCTATCCCGTGTTCAGCCTGATGCGGGACATGAACGAGCCGTTCTCGCTCAATGACTACCTTCCCGCCGTCTCCGGCTACTACACCGATGCCGCAGGCAATCTCTTGTCGTTCCCGTTCAATTCGTCGACGCCGATCCTCTATTACAACAAGACCATGTTCCGCGACGCAGGGCTAGATCCGGAGACGCCGCCGAAGACCTGGCCGGAGCTTGGTGCTGCTGCGAAACGCCTGCGCGATCGCGGCGCGGCGTGCGGCTTCACCACGTCCTGGCCGTCCTGGATCCATGTCGAGAATTTCTCCGCCTTCCACAATCTGCCGCTGGCGACGCGGACCAACGGCTTCGCCGCGCTCGATGCCGAGTTGACCATCAACAATCCGTCTCTGGTGCGTCACGTCTCCGAGCTCAGCGAGTGGCAGAAGACCAAAGTGTTCGACTACAGCGGCCGCGGCCAGTCGGCCGAGCCGCGCTTCCAGAACGGCGAATGCGGCATCTTCATCGGCTCCTCGGCGACGCGCGCCGACATCAAGGCGAATTCGAAGTTCGAGATCGGCTACGGCCTGATGCCGTATTGGCCCGACGTGAAGGGCGCGCCGCAAAACTCGATCATCGGCGGCGCCACGTTGTGGGTGCTGCGCGACCGCCCCCGCGAGGAATACAAGGGCGTGGCGCGATTCTTCGCCTATCTGTCGCAGCCCGGCGTGCAGGCCGCCTGGCACCAGAACACCGGCTATCTGCCTGTGACGCGCGCGGCCTTCGAGCTGACGCGCGCGCAAGGTTTTTACGAGCGCAATCCCGGCTCGGCGATCTCGTTCGAGGAGATCACGCTGCATCCTCCGACGGAGAATTCGAAAGGGATCCGGCTCGGCTCCTTCGTGCTGATCCGCGGCGCGATCGAGGACGAGCTGGAGCAGGCCTTTGCCGGCCGCAAGAGCGCGCAAGCCGCGCTCGATGCCGCGGTCGAACGCGGCAACAAAATCCTGCGCCAGTTCGAACGCGCCAGCCCGGATCGGTAGCGGGCGCTGAGCGCACGCCTCGTCCTTCGAGACGCCCGCTGGCGCGGTCTCCTCAGGATGAGGCTAAGCGGCTTCGCTGCCCGCCAAAATTGTTGTCGCGCACTCCGTCCTCATCCTGAGGAGCCCGCCAAAGCGGGCGTCTCGAAGGATGGGCCGCGGGGAAACTACTCTTGAAATGTATTAGGTTACGATGTCGATGTTACTCCCCCACTTCGCCGACGCCGAGAGCTTTCGCGCGTTTCGCGCCGACCCTCCGCGATGGCTGCCGATCGCGCTCGACATCGCCCGCAGCCACGATCTCGATGTCAGCGCGCCGCACGTGTTTACCACCGGCACCAATCTCGTGGTCGGGCTCGGCGATCGCTTGATCCTCAAAATCTTCCCGCCGCTGCTCCGCGCGCAATTCGTCTCCGAGCGCGGCTCGCTGGCCCAGCTTGCCCGCCGCCTTGACCTGCCGATCCCCGAGATCGTCGCGGAAGGCGAGCGCGATGGCTGGCCTTATCTCGTCATCACGCGCCTTGCCGGCACGCTCGGCTCGGAGGTCTGGCCGTCGTTGCCGGAAGCGCAGAAGGAGCGCGTGCTGCGCCAGATCGGCGAGACCATCGCGTCCGTGCAGCGCGCGCCGCTCGGTCCGCTCGCGCAGATCCAGCCGCGCTGGGACGACTTCATGCGCGCCCAGATGCAGGGCTGCGAGGCGCGCCACACGCGTCTCGGTCTTGCGCCGAAATTCCTCGCCGGCCTCGACGATCTCCTGCGTGATGCGGCAAAACTGATTCCGACGGATGCGCCGCCGGTGATCCTGATCGGCGAATACATTCCGGAGAATTTTCTGCTCGCCTGTCATGACGATCAATGGTCGCTCGCCGGACTGTTCGACTTCGGCGACGTGCTGGCGGGATGGCGCGACTACGATCTGCTCGGCCCCAGCGCCTTCATGGCAGCGGGCCGGCCGGGGAGGGTGCGCAGCCTGCTCGAAGGCTTTGGCTACGCCAAGCCCGACTTCGCGCTCAAGCGCCGCCTGATGGCGCTGATGCTGCTGCATCGCGCCAGCGACCTCAACAGCCACATCTGCATCGAGGGCTGGCAGGACAAGGCGAACGATCTGGTCGAGCTGCAGGAGCTGATCTGGGCAGAGTAATTCACCGCTGCCGACCTCATCAACGCTGTCGTCCTGGACAAGCGCAGCGCTGATCCAGGACCCCTTACCCCAGGGCGGGGGTTTGCGAAGACTCGTGGTTGCCAGCTTCGCGCCGCAACTTCTCCCTGGGGTAATGGGTCCTGGCTTTCGCCAGGACGACGGCGGTTCAATAAGCCGCCCGCCAAACAAGCGAAGCTCAATTCAGCTTATTTTATGAGCAAATGCGCATCTTTGTATGCAACGCCCCAAATGATTGGCCCTTGATCGACGGTCCGGTCAATGGCTGTTTCATGTAGATATATCAGTGGCTTATGCTGGTTTAAACGCTCCTTAAGCCTTGGCACGAACCTTGCGAATCCAGTTCCAACCAGAAAACTTTGTGTTGGAGCCATTTCATGAAGCGCCGCGATTTCCTCAAGTCCGTTTCCGGATTGGCCGCAGGCGCGGCGCTTCCGGCCATGCCGTCCGTGATCTCGTCGGCCAAAGCCGATGCGCGCTCGGAGACGCTGCTGATCGTCTCGGAAGGCGGCCCCAACAATCTCGACATCCACGGCGTCGGCACCAACGTGCCCGGCTACGAGGTGTCCTGGAATTGTTACGATCGCCTGCTCAGCCACGAGATGAAGACCGGCCCCGGCGGCGTGCCCTATTACGACCGCGACAAGTTCAAGGGCGAGCTCGCCGAGGACTTCAAGATCGACGACATGTCGGTCACCTTCAAGCTGAAGAAGAACGCCAAATTCCACGACGGCGCGCCTGTCACCGCCAAGGACGTGAAGTGGTCGCTCGACCGCGCCGTCAGCGTCGGCGGCTTCCCCACCTTCCAGATGAGCGCGGGCTCGCTGACCAAGCCTGAGCAGTTCGTCGTGATCGACGACTACACGGTGCGTGTCGACTTCCTGAAGAAGGACAAGCTGACGATCCCCGATCTCGCGGTGATCGTGCCCTGCATCATCAATTCCGAACTGGTGAAGAAGAACGCCAGCGAGAAGGATCCCTGGGGTCTCGAATTCACCAAGCAGCAGACCGCGGGCTCGGGCGCCTACAAGGTGACGAAGTGGACCGCCGGCACCGAAGTGGTGATGGAGCGCAACGACGACTGGGTCGGTGGCCCCCTGCCGAAGATCAAGCGCGTGATCTGGCGCATGGTGCCGCAGGCCGGCAATCGCCGCGCGCTGCTGGAGCGCGGCGACGCCGACATCTCCTATGAGCTGCCGTTCAAGGACTTTCAGGAGATGAAGGCGAGCGGCAAGCTCAACGTGGTGTCGCTGCCGTTCTCCAACGGCATCCAGTATATCGGCATGAACGTGACCAAGCCGCCGTTCGACAATCCCAAGGTGCGTCAGGCGGTCGCCTACGCGATTCCCTATCAGAAGATCATGGACGCGGTGATGTTCGGGCTGGCGAACCCGATGTTCGGCGCGCCGAAGGACAAGCCGACCGAAGTCGCCTGGCCGCAGCCGCACAAATACAACACCGACATGGACAAGGCGAAGGCGCTGCTGGCCGAGGCCGGTTATCCCAACGGCTTCGAGACCACGATCTCGTTCGACCTCAACTTCGCGGGCGTCAACGAGCCGCTCTGTGTGCTCGTGCAGGAGAGCCTGGCCCAGATCGGCATCAAGACCACCATCAACAAGGTGCCCGGCGCCAATTGGCGCACCGAGTTGAACAAGAAGGAGATGCCGCTCTTCACCAACGTGTTCTCGGGCTGGCTCGATTACCCCGAATACTTCTTCTACTGGTGCTATCACGGCAATAATTCCGTCTTCAACACCATGAGCTACAAGTCGGCGGAGATGGACAAGCTGATCGACGGCGCACGCAATGCTGCCGCCACAGGCGACACCGCGACCTACGACACCGACGTGAAGGGCTTTGTCGACCTCGCCTACAGCGACATCCCGCGCATCCCGCTGTACCAGCCCTTCGTCAACGTCGCGATGCAGAAGAACATCAGCGGCTACCAATACTGGTTCCACCGGAGGCTGGATTATCGCGCGATGGCGAAGGGGTGAGGGCGGATGGCGGGCGCTGTCCTTCAGAGTGAGGTGAGCACGCTCTTCGGGCTCCCTCCCCCCTTGTGGGGTCCGAGGCGAGCGAAGCTCGCTCTCGAGGTTGGGGAGAGGGGTAGCCACAACCTCAGACCTCTCGCGGAGCCACCCCCCTCCCTAGCCCTCCCCCACAAGGGGGGAGGGAACGCAGTGGAGCGAGCCGCGCGAGCGTGCTCACCAGCGCAGCCCAGGAGGAGCACCCCATGCTGACCATGATCGGCAAGCGCCTGATGTTCGCGATTCCCTCGTTGATCGGGGTCGTCATCGTCACCTTCCTGCTGACCCGCGCGCTGCCCGGTGATCCCGCCGCGTATTTCGCCGGCCCCGCCGCGACGAAGGAAGCCGTCGAGCAGATCCGCAAGAAGCTCGGCCTCGACAAGCCGCTGATCGAACAGTTCTTCCGCTACACCAACGATCTCGCCCATGGCGATTTCGGCAACTCGCTCACGACCGGCCAGCCGGTCGCGGCCGAGATCCGCAACCGCCTGCCGGCCTCCGCCGAGTTGACGCTGCTCGGCCTCATCGTCTCGATCGTGATCGCCATCCCTCTCGGCGTGCTGGCGGCGACGCGGCCGGGATCGTGGGTCGATCATCTCTGTCGCATCACGACGACGGCCGGCGTCTCGCTGCCGGTATTCTTCACCGGTCTCGTGCTGGTCTATGTCTTCTATTTCCGGCTCGGCTGGTCGCCCGCGCCGCTCGGCCGGCTCGATGTGTTCTACAGCGCGCCGCCGACGGTCACAGGCTTCTATCTGATCGACACCCTGATCGCGCGCGACTTCGAGGCGTTCCGTTCCGCATGCAGCCAGCTCATCCTGCCGGCGACGACGCTTGCGATCTTCTCGCTGGCGCCGATCGCGCGCATGACGCGCGCCTCGATGCTGGCGGTGCTGTCGTCGGAGTTCGTGCGCACCGCGCGCGCCAGCGGCCTGTCGCCGGCGACCGTCATCGTCACCTACGCCTTCCGCAACGCGATGCTCCCCGTCATCACCACGCTGAGCATGGTGTTCTCCTTCTTGCTGGGCGCCAACGTGCTGGTCGAGAAAGTGTTCGCCTGGCCCGGCATCGGCTCCTATGCGGTCGAAGCGCTGATCTCGTCGGACTTCGCGCCGGTGCAGGGTTTCGTACTGACCATGGCGGTCATGTACGTGCTGCTCAATCTCGTGATCGACATTCTTTATGGGGTGATCGATCCGCGCGTGCGCTTGGAAGGGTAGGGGGACACAATGAGCACCGTTGCGCCTGCTGTTGAACCTGTCGGTCCCGCGCGGACCTCGGGATTCGTCGCGCTCCTCGACCAGACCCGCTACGTGCTCGGCGAGAACAAGGTCACCGGTTTTGCCTTCGCACTGCTGATCGTGATCCTCCTTGCCGCGATCTTCGGTCCCTATGTGGTGCCGTATGACCCGCTGGCGTCCGACACCGCGGCGTCGCTGAAGCCACCCTCGGCCGCGCACTGGTTCGGCACCGACCAGTTGGGCCGCGATATCTTCAGTCGCGTCGTGGTGGCGACGCGGCTCGATACGTTCATCGCGGTCGCCTCGGTCGTCCTGGTGTTCCTGATGGGCGGGCTCGCCGGCATCGCGGCCGGCTATTTCGGCGGCTGGACCGATCGCATCGTCGGTCGCATCGCCGACACCATCATGGCGTTCCCGCTGTTCGTGCTCGCCATGGGCATCGTCGCCGCGCTCGGCAACACCGTGCAGAACATCATCCTGGCCACCGCCATCGTGAACTTCCCACTCTATGCCCGCGTCGCGCGCGCCGAAGCCAATGTCCGCCGCAACGCCGGCTTCGTGCAGGCCGCGCGTTTGTCCGGCAACGGCGAATTCCGCATTCTCCTCGTGCATATCCTGCCAAACATCATGCCGATCATGATCGTGCAGATGTCGCTGACCATGGGCTATGCCATCCTCAATGCCGCCGGTCTCTCGTTCATCGGCCTCGGCGTCCGTCCGCCGACGGCGGAATGGGGCATCATGGTCGCCGAAGGTGCCGGCTTCATGGTGTCAGGCGAATGGTGGATCGCGCTATTCCCGGGCCTCGCTCTGATGATCGCCGTGTTCTGCTTCAACCTCCTCGGCGACGGCCTGCGCGACATCGTCGACCCCCAGCGGAGGACGTGATGGCTGGATTCCGCGCAAATTTTCGCTCAAAATTCTCCAATGATTTCAATCCCGTTCTACTGTGCATGGGGTTGTTTTCGACGTTTTTGTTTGGGAGGCACCCATGACCGCCCAGCCGCTGCTCGACGTCCAGGACCTCACGGTCGAATTCACCACCCGCCGCGGCATCGTCAAAGCCGTCCAGCACGTCAACATCTCCGTCGCCAAGGGCGAGACGCTGGCGATCGTCGGCGAGTCCGGCTCCGGCAAATCGGTGACCTCCTATGCCGTGATGCGCATTCTCGATCGTGCAGGGCGGATCGCCGAGGGCTCGGTGATGTTCTCGGGCATCGACGTGAAGGCCGCGACCGAAGACCAGATGCGTGATTTGCGCGGTCGCGAAGTCTCGATGATCTTCCAGAACCCGCGCGCCGCGCTCAACCCGATCCGGAAGGTCGGCGACCAGATCGAAGACGTGCTGCGCACCCATGTCCAGCAGGCCATGGTTTCCGATCGCGGCGAAAAGGCGATCGAGGCGCTGGAGCAGGTCAAGATCGCCCGCCCGCGCGAGCGCTATCACGCGTATCCGTTCGAATTGTCCGGCGGCATGTGCCAGCGCGTCGTCATCGCGCTCGCGCTTGCCTGCAATCCGCAGCTGCTGATTGCGGACGAGCCGACGACTGGATTGGACGTCACCACGCAGAAGGCGGTGATGGATCTGATCGTCGAGCTGACCAAGCGCAAGGCGATGTCCACCATCCTGATCACGCATGATCTCGGCCTCGCCGCAGCCTATTGCGACCGCGTCGTGGTGATGGAAAAGGGCCGGGTGGTCGAGACCGCAAAGGCCGCCGACATCTTCGCCAACCCGCAGCACCCCTATACGAAGAAGCTGATGCGCGCGACGCCGCGGCTCGGCGTGAGCCTGCGGGATCTGTTGCCGGAGGAGGAGACTCTTGCCTCTCCCAGCACCGTGCCCGCGGAAGCAGCCCCTCACCCCAACCCTCTCCCCGTGAAGGACGGGGAGAGGGAGAAGACGCCTCTTCTCCTCATCGACAAGCTGGTCAAGGAATATCCCCGCCAGGGCGCGACCGCCACGCTCGGAAAATTGTTCGGCCGCAAGCCGCCGGTCGAGCCGGATGTGTTCCGCGCGGTCGACGGCATCAGCTTCACGGTCGGCCATGGCGAGAGCGTCGGCCTGGTCGGCGAGTCCGGCTGCGGCAAATCGACCACGTCGATGATGGTGATGCGGCTGCTGGACCAGACCTCGGGCCTGATCCAGTTCGACGGCGAGGATATCGGCGCCATCGCGCCCGCCGGCTTTGCCCGGCTGCCGCAGCGCAGCCGCATCCAGATGGTGTTCCAGGATCCGACCGACAGCCTCAACCCGCGCTTCACCGCCGTGCGTGCCATCGCCGATCCCATCATGCAGCTTGGCGACATCAGGGGGCGGGACGCGCTCCGCGCCCGCTGTGAGGAGCTCGCCACCATGGTGGGCCTGCCGCACAATCTGCTGGATCGCTTCCCGCACCAATTGTCGGGCGGCCAGAAGGCCCGCGTCGGCATCGCCCGCGCCATTGCCCTGCACCCGAAACTCGTCATCCTGGACGAGCCGACCGCCGCGCTCGACGTCTCGGTCCAGGCGGTGGTCCTTAATCTGCTCCAGGACCTCAAGGCGCGGCTAGGTATGAGTTATCTGTTCGTCTCGCATGATTTGAACGTAGTGCGCTTGTTGTGCGATCGTGTCATTGTCATGCGGTCGGGTCGAATCGTCGAGGAAGGATCTTCCGAGAGGGTCTTGAGCGATCCGCAGGACGATTACACCAAGGAGCTGCTGACGGCGATCCCGCATCCGCCGCTGCAGACACTGGGCGCACACTGAGAGCTTGTTTGGGAGCGTGATGGCCGAACCGCTGGACGATTATATCGACGCTGTTACGAAAGCGTTGGCGTTGCCTGTCGAGGAAGCATGGAGGTCGTCCATTCGCGCCAATCTCGAGGTCTCGCTACGGCTCGGCCGCCTCGTCGACGAATTCGCGCTGCCGGACGAGACCGAGCCGGCGCCCGTCTTCACGGTCTGACGCCGCCATGACGACCAAGCCAGAGATGACGGCCTCCGAGATCGCGAGCGCGGTTGCGGGCCGCAAGATGTCGGCGCTCGATGCGACCGAAGCAGCGCTTGCGCGTATCAAGCAGCACGACACCATCCTCAACGCCTTCACCGACATCACCGCCGATCGCGCCCGCGCCAAAGCGCGCGCGATCGATGCCGACATCGCCGCCGGCAAGACCGTCGGCCCGCTCACCGGCGTGCCCTTCGCGGTGAAGAATTTATTCGACGTCGCAGGCCTCGCCACCCGCGCCGGCTCGAAGATCAACCGAGACCGCGCGCCCGCGACGCGCGATGCCACGCTGATCGAGCGTATGGAAGCGGCTGGCGCCGTGCTGGTCGGTGCGCTCAACATGGGCGAATACGCCTATGACTTCACCGGCGAGAACGTCCATGACGGTCCCTCGCGCAATCCGCATGATACCACGCGGATGAGCGGCGGCTCCTCCGGCGGATCCGGCAGCGCCGTCGGCGGCGCGCTGGTGCCGATCGCGCTCGGCTCCGACACCAACGGTTCGATCCGCGTGCCGTCCTCGTTCTGCGGCATCTTCGGCCTGAAGCCCACCTATGGCCGGCTCTCGCGTGCGCGCTCCTTCCCGTTCGTCGCGAGCCTCGATCATCTCGGCCCGTTCGCGCGCTCCGCCACCGATCTCGCGCTCGCCTACGACGCGATGCAGGGGCCGGATGCGGACGACGCCGCCTGCACCACCACACGTGGTCTGGAGCCGACGCTGCCGCTGCTCGCCAATCCGGTTTCGGACCTGCGCATCGCAATCGCCGGCGGGTACTTCCAGCAGAATCTGTTTCCGGAAGCCGTCGAAGCCGTCAGCCGCGTCGCCAAGGCGCTGGGCGCAACGCGCGTGGTGGACGTGCCGGAAGCCGCGCGCGCCCGCGCGGCGGCCTATGTCATCACCACCACGGAAGGCGCCTCGCTGCATCTCGACCGGCTCCGCAAGCGGCCGAACGATTTCGATCCCGCCGTGCGCGACCGGCTGATCGCGGGCGCTATGGTGCCGGCGCCGCTGGTCGACCGCGCGCAAAAATTCCGCCGCTGGTATCGAACGCAACTCGCCGAGATATTCAAGTCGGTCGACGTGCTGATCGCACCGGCGACGCCGTGCACCGCGCCGAAACTCGGCCAGATCAATTTCAATCTTGGCGGCGTCGAGCTGCCGGTGCGCGCCAATATCGGCATCCACACCCAGCCGATCTCCTTCATCGGCCTGCCTGTGGTTGCCGTGCCGGTGCCGCTCGAACCGCTGCCGATCGGCGTGCAGATCATCGCCGCGCCATGGCGCGAGGACATCGCGCTGCGCGTCGCATACGCGTTGGAGAAGATGGGCGTCGCCGCCGCGCCCAGCGCAAAAGGATTTTGAGATGGAGATCGATCTCCCCGACGTGATCGCGGACGTCAAAGCCGCGTTCGATCGCTATGAGCAGGCGTTGATCACCAACGACGTCGCGGTGCTCGGCGAGCTCTTCCGCAACGATCCCCGCACGCTGCGTTATGGCATCGGCGAGAATCTCTACGGCTATGAGGCGATCTCCGGATTCCGCGCCGGGCGCTCGCCGGTCGGCCTCAATCGCCGCACCGCGAAAACCATGATCACCAGCTATGGCCGCGACACGGCGGTCGCCTCCACCCTGTTCTATCGCGACACGATGCCGGGCAAGGTCGGCCGGCAGATGCAGACCTGGGTAAAATTCCCGGAGGGCTGGCGCGTCGTCGCCGCCCATGTCAGCATCATCGACGAGTCGAAAGAGACCTGACCGTATGACGCTTGACGATCTTCCGCCCGGAGCGCTGCCGGCCGATCCGGCGGTGCCGCGTGTCGACCGGGCGTCACCATCAGCGCACAAAATCACGCGCGCCGAGGAGCTGCGCCTGCAGCTCGCCGACGAGATCGTGCGCGGAGCTCTGCCGCCCGGCGCGCCGCTTGACGAGACCGACATCGCGCGCCGCTTCAGCGTCTCGCGCACACCGGTGCGGGAAGCGCTGCGCCAGCTCGTGGCAAGCGGCCTCGTCGAAGCACGCGCCCATCGCGGCGCGGTGGTGGCACAGCCTTCGTTCGAACGGCTGACGGGCATGTTCGAGGCGATGGCGGAGCTGGAAGCGCTGTGCGCGGGTCTTGCCGCCGAACGCATGTCGGCCACTGAGCGTCACGGTCTGGAAGCCATCCACGAAGAGCTGCGGGTGTTGAGCTACGCCGGCAATCCCGAGCGCTTCCACGAGGTCAACGAGCGCTTCCACAACGCGATCTATGCGGGATCGCAGAACGGCTACATCGCCGAGATCACGCTGGCGACGCGCGTGCGCGTGCAGCCGTTTCGTCGCGCCCAGTTCCGCAACCTCGGCCGATTGGCAAAGTCGCAAGCCGAGCACGACCGCGTCGTCGTCGCCATCATGCGCGGCGACAAGCAGGGCGCCGCCGCCGCGATGCGCGCGCATATCGAGCTGGTGCGCGGGGAGTACGAGATCTACGCGGTGTCGGTGTAGGGCCGCGCGCACGGTGCCGTAGGATGGGCAAAGGCGCAAAGCGCCGTGCCCACCATCTACCCAAGCTGACGGTGATGGTGGGCACGCTTCGCTTTGCCCACCCTACGAGACCTATGCCGTAGCGGCTTCCGCCATAAACTTCCGCCATCCACCATAAGCCGTGATATCTCGCGCCTCGCCCAGCACCTCGGGCTCGACGAGAAATCCCTTCACGCTGCGGCCATCCGCCAGCCGCACGGTGCCAATCGCCATCGGCGCGGGAATCGCGTTGACGAACTTGCCGAAGGCGGACGACGACAGCATCCAGATCTCCAGCTCGATCGACGCGCCCTTGCCGGTTTCGACGCGCAGCATGCCCGGCTTCGGCGGCGTGGTCTTCAATGCGTAGAGCTTGTAGTCCGCCGCGGTCCTGGTCGCCTCGATCAGCTGGCCGTTCAGCGCTTTCAACTCGCCGTTCAACGCCATGCCGGACAGATGCGCGCCGACCACGGCGATGGGAATCTCGTCGATGCCGTTTGCGGCAAGCGGCGCCAGCGCTGCTTGCGCCGCACCCTTTGCGCCAAGCGTCAGTTTGGTATCGGCATGAAACACGCGTCCGATGCTCGCGAGCAGCGCGTCGTGACCCGTGGGTGCAAGGAGCGTGATGCCGAACGGGATGCCGTCGGCGCGCATCGCCGCCGGCAGCGCGAGACCGCAGAGGTCGAGCAGATTCACAAAATTGGTGTAGGTGCCGAGCCGGCTGTTGAGCTCGATCGGATTGGCCAGCACCTGCGCGGTCGTATAGGCCGTCGGCGCCGTCGGCAGCACCAGCGCGTCGATATTGGTGAAGGTTCGCTCGGCGATCTTGCGCAGGCCCTGCAGGCGATAGAGCGCGGAGAAGGTCTCCGCCGCCGTCAGCCGCGCGCCGGCAGCAGTGATCTCGCGTGTCACCGGATGGATCGTATCCGGCGCGGACGCCAGCAGGTCGCGGATCACGAGATAGCGCTCGGCGACCCACGGTCCTTCGTAGAGCAGCCGCGCCGTCTCGTAGAATGGCTCGAGGTCGAACTCGACGAGGGTTGCGCCAAGCGCGGTCCAGCGCTTCAACGCGTCGGCGTAAGCCGCTTCCGCCTTCTTGTCGCCGAAGAAGATCAGCTGTCCGCTGCGCGGCACGCCGAGGCGCAGGTTTGCCGGGAGCGGGGTGATCGCGCCGAGCGGCCGGTCGCGCGAGAACGGATCGGCCTGATCGGGACCCGCCATCACCGACAGTGCGAGCGCGGCGTCGTCGACCGTCAAAGCGAACACCGAGATACAGTCGAGCGTCCGGCAGGCCGGCACCAGGCCAGCGGTCGAGATCATGCCGAGGCTCGGCTTGAGACCGACGATGTTGTTGAGCATCGCCGGCACGCGCCCGCTGCCGGCGGTGTCGGTGCCGAGCGACAGCGGCACCAGCCCGGCGCCGACGGCGGTAGCCGATCCCGAACTGGAGCCGCCGGGAATGAGGTCCTCACGGATCGCGTTTCTGGGGATGCCATAGGGCGAGCGCACGCCGACAAGGCCGGTCGCGAACTGGTCGAGATTGGTCTTGCCGATGATGATCGCGCCGGCGGCGCGCAGCCGCTGCACCGCCGTCGAATCGTGTGTCGGGATGTACGAGAAGGCCGGACACGCCGCAGTGGTCGGAAATCCCAGCGCGTCGATATTGTCCTTCACCACGACCGGCACGCCATAGAGCGGCAGGCCGGCGGCCTCCCCGGTGGCGAGCTTCTCGGCCTCCGCGATCGCGTCCTTTTCGTCGCGCAGGCTGATGAAGACGGCGGGATCGTTGTGGTCGCGGATGCGCTGATAGGTGCGCGCGACCGTCTGCGCCGGGGTGAGCGTGCCCGCGCGGTGCGCGGCCACGATCGCGGCAATCGTTTCAGGCTGCTCAGCCCCCATTTCAGCCCTCATGGCGACAAAACTCCGGCTACGTCTCTTCACCCGGATCGAAGCAAGCGATGTGCCATTGTGTACAGAATCCGGGCAGGACAAGTGCTGCGGATATTATCGATGGATCAGTGGCTTGGGGGATATTTCGAGCGCCGGCGGGCCTGCGTGTCAGCGCCCTGTTACGGGCATTTGCGCAAATAATGGGCAGCTCACCGGCCTCGAGCTTGCGCCCCAACAATTGTCGTGGCCAACATGCCGGCCAACGCGGTCCGCGACGAGGCTGCGGTCGATCCCGGCTTCCGGGCGAGGAGGAAACCATGACAGCCGCCCCTCGCGGTGATGCTTCGAGCCTGTTCGCGACACCCAGAACCGTTGCCGAGCATCGCGCGGACGGCAGCATCGTGCTGCGCTCGCCCGAGGCCCTGCGCGATGGCGCGCGTTGCGTCGGCGACTGGCTGGAGCAATGGGCGCGGCAAAAGCCCGACACGGTCTTCCTCGCTGAGCGTGACAGCGCCGATACGCCCTGGGCCACCATGACCTACGCGGGGGCCTTGCGGAGAGTCCGCGCGGCCGCGTCGTGGATTTTGGCGCAAAGACTCGGCGCCGAACGCCCGCTCGTGATCCTATCCGATAACAGTATCGACCATGCGCTGCTTGCGCTCGCGGCCCAGCATGTCGGCGTGCCCTCGGCCGCGATCTCGCCAGCCTATTCGCTGATGTCGAAGGATTTTGACAAGCTCAGGAGCATGATCTCGTTGCTGGAGCCCGGCGCGATCTATGTCTCCGCGACCAAGCCGTTTGCGGCGGCGCTGGCCGCGATCAAGCCGCTGCATCGTGCGCAGGTCATCAGCGGCAACGCGAGCGACGCCGATGCGCTCGCCTTTCGCACCGTTGCGGCGACGCCTGAAACGGCGGACGTCGCAAGAGCCTTCGCCGCTGTCACACCGGACACCATCGCAAAATTCCTGTTCACCTCGGGCTCGACCGGCACGCCGAAAGCCGTGATCAACACCCAGCGCATGCTGACGTCGAGCCAGCAGGCCAAGGCGCAGACCTGGACGTTTCTCGAACAGGGGCGCGACGATCTCGTCATTCTCGACTGGCTGCCCTGGAGCCACACCTTCGGCGCCAACCACAATTTCAATCTCGTGCTGCGCAATGGCGGCTCGCTCTATATCGACGGCGGCAAGCCGGCGCCCGGTCTGTTTGCGATGTCACTCGCCAATCTCAGAAGCGTGATGCCGACGGTCTATTTCAACGTGCCGCGCGGCTTCGATATGCTGATCGCGGCGCTGCGCGGCGACGGGGAACTGTGTCGCCGCTTCTTCAGCGAGGTGAAATTCGCGTTCTACGCCGGTGCCGCGTTGCCGCAGAATCTCTGGGACGCGCTCGAAGAACTCTCCGTCAAGACTGTTGGCCGCGCGATGCCGATGGTCTCGGCCTGGGGCTCGACCGAGACCTCGCCGCTGGCCACCGACTGCCATTTCCTCGCGGAACGCTCGGGCAACATCGGCGTGCCTATCCCCGGCACCGAATTGAAGCTCGTCACCTCGGGCGACAAGCTGGAGGTGCGCGTGCGCGGCCCCAACGTCACGCCGGGCTATTGGAAAGCGCCGGAGCTGACCAGGCAGGCGTTCGACGACGAGGGATTTTATCTCATCGGTGACGCCGTGAAGTTCGCCGATGCGAAGCGGCCCGAGCGCGGCCTGTTCTTCGACGGCCGCGTCGCGGAGGATTTCAAACTCAATTCCGGCACCTGGGTCAGCGTCGGCACGCTGCGCCTCGCCGGCATCGCCGCGCTGGCGCCGCTCGCGCAGGATATCGTCATCACCGGCCATGGCGGCGACGAGGTGCGCTTCCTGGTGTTTCCGAACATCGCTGCGTGCCGCGCGCATGCGGGCCTGCCTGAGACCGCAGGCGTCAACGACGTGCTTGCGCATGACAAGGTCAGAGCCGCGATCGCGCAGGGTCTGGCGAAGCTCAAGCAACACGGCGCCAACTCCTCCGGCCACGCCACGCGTGCCCTGCTGCTCGACGAGCCGCCGTCGGTGGACGGCGGCGAGATCACCGACAAGGGCTACATCAATCAGCGCGCGGTGCTGACGCGGCGTGCCGATGCGGTGGCGCGGTTGGATGACGCTGCGCCAGGCGAGTGGATCGGTCTGTAGGGCTTGGGCCCGTGCCCCGGAAGCAGCGCAGCACCCAGTGATGCGCTGCAGAGCCGGGCCTATCTCGTTTGTGCGCGCGGTCGCGTGGATCCCGGCTCTGCGCAGCAGCGCTTCACGCTGCAGCGCGTCCGGAACACGAGAGCGGGGCAAAGAAAAAGGCCAGCCAACCTGCCGCATTATCCTGCATGATTCTTTTGTTGCCTAAGCAACTAGTTTGTGCGAACCGTTCCAGACTAGGATGACGGCGGGAGAACCGCCGCGTCGGATCGGAGGAAGCTATGCTCGGCAGAGAGGGTACCGCCGGCGAACGACGGTGCATGCCCGGACATGACAGGGCTCAGCGCTCGCTGCGTGGTTCGTCAGGTCTCGGTGCTGCCGGTGACCGCGCCGAGATTTTCGTGCAGACGGCGCAACAGGTCGATCAGCACCTCGCGCTCGTCTTTGTCCAGGCAGGACAACAGGCGCCGTTCGCGCTCGAATGCCGCGACGATCACCTTGTCATGGATGGCGCGGCCCTTCGCCGTCAGCGAGATCGAGTGGGTGCGCCCATCGTTGGGATCGGTGCGGATCGAGATCAGGCCCCGCTTTTCCAGACCGGCCAGCGTTCGGCTCACCGGGCCCTTGTCGAAACCGATGACGTGGCAGATGCGCGACGCCGGAATGCCGGGCTCGATCGCCAGCAGCGACATGATCCGCCATTCCGTGACGTTGACGCCGAACTGCCGCTGATAGAACGCCGTGGCGCTGTTCGAGAGCTTGTTGGCGATGAAGGTGATGAACGCGGGGACGTAGCGGTCGAGATCGAGCGTCGGTCCCGTATCGGCGGGCGCAGGTTTCTGGCGGGCTCTGGTCGAAGACGGCGGCATATCGGGATTCTGTCTCGCGGCGTGTCCGAAAGACCTAAGGGTAAGCGCCGCCCTTGCACAAGATCAAAATAAGTGAGGACTTCCATGAGCGCTTCCAGCTCCCCGGAAATCAACGGTTCGTCGGCCGTCCCGCATCTCGACGTCGATCCTTTCGCGATGGATTTTTTCGCCGATCCCTATCCCACGCATGAGCTGCTGCGGGAGGCGGGACCTGTCGTCTATCTCGACAAGTGGAACGTCTATGGCGTCGCGCGCTATGCCGAGGTCCATGCCGTCCTGAATGATCCCGCGACCTTCTGCTCCAGCCGCGGCGTCGGCCTGTCCGACTTCAAGAAGGAGACGCCGTGGCGGCCGCCGAGCCTGATCCTCGAAGCCGATCCGCCCGCGCACACCCGCACCCGCGCGGTGCTCTCAAAGGTGCTGTCGCCGACGGTCATGAAGGGGCTGCGCGACCGCTTTGCCGCGGCAGCGGAACAGCGTGTGGACGCGCTGCTGGAGAAGCGCAGCTTCGATGCCATCACGGACCTCGCCGAGGCCTATCCGCTGTCGATCTTCCCGAATGCGCTCGGGCTGAAGCCGGAGGGGCGCGAACATCTGATTCCCTATGCGAGCGTCGTGTTCAACGCCTTCGGCCCGCCGAACGAGCTGCGCCAGGAAGCCATCGCGCGCTCGGCGCCACACCAGGCTTACGTCACCGAGCAGTGCCAGCGGGACAACCTCACGCCCGGCGGCATCGGCGCCTGCATCCACGCCCATGTCGACGAGGGTGCCATCACCGCCACCGAAGCGCCGCTGTTGGTGCGTTCGCTGCTGTCGGCGGGCCTCGACACCACCGTCAACGGCATCGGGGCTGCGGTCTACTGCCTCGCGCGCTTCCCTGAGCAGTGGCAGCGCCTGCGCAACGATGTCACGCTGGCACGCAACGCTTTCGAGGAGGCCGTTCGCTTTGAAAGCCCGGTGCAGACCTTCTTCCGCACGACAACCCGCGAGGTCGAACTGTCAGGCGCGACCATCGGTGAGGGTGAGAAGGTGTTGATGTTCCTGGCGGCTGCCAATCGCGATCCGCGGCGCTGGGACAAGCCTGACAGCTACGACATCACCCGCCGCACGTCCGGCCATGTTGGCTATGGCTCAGGTATTCACATGTGCGTCGGCCAGCTGGTCGCGCGGCTCGAAGGCGAGACAATGCTTGCGGCGCTGGCTCGCCGGATCGCGAAGATCGAGATCACGGGCGAGCCACAGCGCCGCTTCAACAACACGCTGCGCGGTCTTGACAGCCTGCCTGTAACGATCACGCCGGCCTGATGCTACTGGCGTCGAAGACAATCAATACGACAGGGGAGGGAACCATGAGACATTTGAAGTGGACGCTTGCGCTGGCCGCGAGCCTGATTGGCGGTGCGGCAAATGCCGAGATATCGGACAATGTCGTGCGCGTCGGCGTGCTCAACGATATCTCGGGCATCTTCCAGGACACCAACGGCATGGGTTCGGTCGAGGCCGCGCGCATGGCCGCTGAGGATTTCAACGGCGGCGGCAAAGGCATCAAGGTCGAGATCGTCTATGCCGATCACCAGAACAAGGCCGACGTCGGCAATGCCATCGCGCGCAAATGGCTCGATGTCGAAGGCGTCGACGCCATTGTCGACGTGCCGAATTCGGCGGTCGGTCTGTCCATCAACACGCTGCTGCGCGACAGCCGCATGACGTTCCTGGCATCGTCGACCGCGAGCTCCGATCTCACCGGCAAGGCCTGCTCCCCCAACACCATCCAATGGGTCAACGACGCCTGGGCCACCGGCAACACCACGGCGGCCGCGATGATGTCGCGCGGCGGCAAGGACTGGTATTTCCTCACGGTCGATTACGCGCTCGGCAAGGGCATCGAGGCGGAAGCCCAGAAATACATCGAGGCGCATGGCGGCAAGGTGTTGGGGTCCTCCAAGCATCCGCTCGGCACCTCCGACTTCGCCTCCTTCCTGTTGCAGGCGCAGGGCTCGAAGGCGCAGGTGATCGGGCTCGCCAATGCCGGCGGCGACACCATCAATGCGGTGAAGCAGGCCGCCGAGTTCGGGATCCAGCAGGGCGGACAAAAGCTCGTCGCCTTCCTGCTCTTCATCAACGACGTCCACGGCATGGGCATCAAGGTCGCGCAAGGGCTCCAGCTCATGGAAGCCTTCTACTGGGACATGAACGACGACACCCGCGCCTTCGCCAAGCGGTTCGCCGCGCGGCCCGGCATGAACGGCAAGATGCCGAGCGGCAACCAGGCCGGGGTCTATGCATCCACGCTCGCTTATCTCAACGCGGTCGCCGCGACCGGCAGCGACAACGCCAAGGACGCCGTGCCCGAGATGAAGAAGTTTAGGGGTAAGGACAAGCTGTTCGGCGACACCACGATCCGCCAGGACGGCCGCGTCGTGCATCCGATGTATCTGTTCGAGGTGAAGAAGCCGGAGGAATCGAAATATCCGTACGACTATTACAAGCTGGTCTCGACGATCTCTGCGGAGCAGGCGTTTCGACCGTTGGCGGAAGGTGGGTGCGGGTTGGTGAAGTAGTGATGTAGCCGCGAGCGCCGCTGCACCCTCTCCACCTGTGGGAGAGGGTGGCTTCGCAAAGCGAAGCCGGGTGAGGGGTTCTCTCCGCGAGTCATTCTCTTTCGAGCGCGCTGAGACAGACCCCTCATCCGGCGCTTCGCGCCACCTTTTCCCGCAAGGGGAGAAGGAAGAAAAAGCTACACCACCTTGCTGCTTCCCTGCGTAATCAGCCGCGCGGCGCGCTGGTCGCGGGCGTAGATCCAGAGCCAGCTCAGCGCGACGCTGAGGCGGTGGCGCAAGCCGATCAGGAAGTAGATGTGGGCGATGCCCCAGATCCACCACGCGATGGTGCCGCGCAGCTTGATGCGGCCGAAATCGATCACCGCGAGCCGCTTGCCGATCTGCGCGAGGCTGCCGGAGTGTTTGTAGCGGAACGGCCCGGTCGGCTCCTGGCGCAGCCGGGCCTTGATGGTCTCGGCCACGTGACGGCCCTGCTGCTTGGCGGCCGGCGCGATGCCGGGCACCGGCTTGCCGTCCCAGGCGTTGATCAAAACGGTGTCGCCGATCGCAAAGATTTCTGGATGACCGGGGATGGTGAGATCGGCTTCCACTTGGACGCGTCCGGCGCGATCGGCCGGTGCGCCCAGCCATTCCGCGGCGGGCGAGGCACGGACGCCGGCGGCCCAGATCTTGGTTTTGGCATCGAGCCGCTCGCCGCCGAACACCACGCCGTCGCGGTCGATCTCAGTGACGGCCTGTCCCAGCACGACCTCGACGCCGATTTTCTCCAGCGAGGCCTGCGCATAGGCCGAGAGATCATCGGGAAAGCCTGCGAGCACGCGCGGACCCGCCTCGATCAGCACCACCCGCGCCTTGTTGGTGTCGATATTGCGGAAGTCGGCTGGCAAGGTGTGGTGCGCCATCTCGGCGATGGTCCCCGCGAGCTCCACGCCCGTTGGACCGGCGCCGACGATGACGAAAGTCAGCCGTGCCGCGCGTTTGGCCGGATCGGTCTCGCGCTCGGCGCGCTCGAACGCCACCAGGATATGACGGCGCAAGGTGGTCGCGTCCTCCAGCGTCTTCAGGCCGGGCGCGAACTGCTCCCATTCGTCGTGGCCGAAATAAGCGTGCCGCGCGCCAGTGGCGAGCACCAGCGTATCGTACGGCACCTCGCTGCCATCGTCGATCAGCACGCAGCGCCTGCCGGCATCGACGCCGCTGACGGTCGCAAACAGCGTCGTCACATCGCGCCGGTCGCGCATCAGGTGCCGGACCGGCCAGGCGATCTCGCTGGTCGCGAGCGAGGCGGTCGCGACTTGGTAAAGCAGCGGCTGGAACAAATGATGGTTGCGGCGGTCGATCAGCGTGATCTCGACCGGGCTGCCGGCGAGCCGGTAGGTCGTCTCCAGCCCGCCGAAGCCGGCTCCGACAATGACGACGCGGTGCGGTGTCGTGGTCATGATGCGCCCTCGAATCTCGCTGCTCTATTCTCTCATTTAAGTGCGGATTGGGCGTGGCGGTCCAATAGCCGTCATCAATGGACGGATAGGCTAAGGGTATCGAGTGTATCGCTATCCCGCTAAAAAGCGCCGCATGCTCCGCCGAAGTGAGTAGAATTATATTTCTTGCTATCGCCGATCGGGGCGAAATATGGTGCAGGGGCGGGCGCCGAGCCATTGGCGGCGCGACAGATTTTGCGTTCAATAGAGATGACCCGGGGCGGCAATCACCCCGCTTCCGGGCATAATAATATGGAGGGGAGTGGTTATGAGGACGGCATTCTGGCTGGCGGGCGCAGCGGCGCTGGTGCTGGCAGGCCCGGCATCCGCCGGCGACACCATCAAGATCGGTTTCGTTTCGACCTTCAGCGGCCCGACCGCCGTGATCGGCAATGACATGCGCAACTCGTTCGAGCTCGCGCTCGATCATCTCGGCCGCAAGATGGACGGCAAGCCGGTCGAGGTGATCTACGAGGACGACGGACAGAAGCCCGACGTCGGCAAGCAGAAGACCGAGAAGCTGGTGCAGTCCGACAAGGTCGACTTCATCGTCGGCTATATCTGGTCCAACGTGCTGCTGGCCTCGCTGAAGACCGCGGTGGACTCGCAGACTTTCCTGATCTCGGCCAATGCCGGCCCGTCGCAACTCGCCGGCGATCTTTGTTCGCCCTACGTGTTCTCGACCTCCTGGCAGAACGACCAGACTCCGGCTGCCATGGGCCTCTACATGAACCAGAAGGGCGTCAAGAGCGTGTTCCTGATCGGCCCGAACTATGCCGCCGGCAAGGACATGCTCGCGGGCGTGAAGAGCACGTTCAAGGGAGAGGTCAAGGGCGAGGAATACACGGTCTGGCCGAGCCAGCTCGACTTCTCCGCCGAGCTGTCCAAGGCGCGCGCCTCGGGGGCCGAGTCGATCTTCGTGTTCTATCCGGGTGCAGCCGGCGTGCAGTTCCTCAATCAATATGCGCAGGCCGGGCTGAAGAGCACGATGCCGCTCTACACGGCTTTCACCGTCGACGAGCTGTCGCTGCCGCTGCAGAAGGAGAATGCGCTCGGCGTTCCCGGCGCGCAGGAATGGGTGAATGATCTGCCCAACGAGCAGAACAAGCGCTTCGTCGCCGACTATCGCAAGAAATACACCGGCCTGCGTCCCACCTATTACGGCGCGCAAGCCTACGACGCGGCCCAGCTCATCAACAGCGCGGTGGTCGCGGTGAAGGGCGACACCAGCAAGAAGGACGCGATGAAGGCCGAGATGGAGAAGGCCAACTTCAAGTCGCTGCGCGGTCCCTTCAAGTACGGCAAGAACCACATCCCGGTGCAGAGCTTCTATCTCCAGGACGTGGTCAAGGACGGCGAGGGCCAACTCTCGCTGAAGACGGTCGCGACCATCGTCGAAAACGACCAGGATCGTTTCCACGACAAATGCGCGATGAAGTGAGCTGATTGCTTCTCCCTCTCCCCGTCCTTACGGGGAGAGGGGTTCTCAGCTCTCTCTCTCGTCATTGCGAGCGTAGCGAAGCAATCCAGAATCTTTCCACGGAGGGATTCTGGATTGCTTCGTCGCAAGGGCTCCTCGCAATGACGGCCACTACACCCGCGGCATGCTCACAGGCCGCACCTCGCGAGCCTGCGCGGCAAGCCTGATTCCGGCATTGGCCGCACCAAACCCCTGATAATCCCGCCGCTCCACGATCTCGAAGAAAAACCGCTCGTCGAAGATGTGGGTATAGACCTGGAAGAACTCCCCGTCGCCTTCGCGGTCGTAGAGAATGTGGTTGGCGCGCAGCTGGGCCATCAACTCGGGTGCGAGGTCGTATTTGGCTTCGATGTCGTCGTAGTAATTGTCCGGGATATCCAAAAAATCCGCGCCCCGCTTGCGCATTTCCGCGACCGCCGCAAAGATGTCGCGGCAGGAGAATGCAACGTGCTGCACGCCCGAGCCGAAAAACTCCGAGATGAAACGGGCCGGCAGCGTGCGGTTGGCGGATGAGCCGTTGAGCACGAAGCGCAGGCTCTGGTCGCCGTTGATGACGGCCTGGCTTTGCACGAGGCCTCTGGGATCGGCGATCTCCATCTGCGGCAGCCGCTCGAGATCGAGGATGCCGGTGTAGAACAGCAGCCAGGACAGCATCTCGTCGTAGGGCATCGACTGCGCGATGTGATCGACAGCTAGCAGCGCGTCCGCGCCGGCGTCGCTCGGGACCGGTTCGAAATCCGTGTTCCAGTTCTTGCCGGCTTGGTCGAGAAAATACAGCAGGCTGCCGCCGACGCCGTGAATTGCGGGAATCTCGAGCTCGCCCGGCCCGACCGGCTGGTAGAAGGTGCGCGCCTTCAGTGTCTCGGCGCGCTGCATGACGAGGCCGGCATTGTCGACGTCGAGCGCGATGGCGCAGACGCCGGGGCCATGCGTCACGTAGTGCGAATGCGCAAAGCCGTCGGTCTCGGAGTTGACGACGAGCTCGACCTTGCCCTGCGACCATCGCTCCACCGCCTTGCTGCGATGCTTGCCGGTCTTTCGGAAACCGAGCTGCGCGAGCAGGCGGGCCAGTTCGCCGGCCTTGGTCTCGTTGACGGCAAACTCGATGAATCCCGTGCCTCCACTTTTGGGCTTGGGCGCCAAGGGTTCGCTGACGAGCTTTGGCCAAGCCGGTGCAAGCTGGTCCTCCAGCAGGATCAGCGAACGCAGGCCGTCGACCGCGGTCTGTATGGCCGAGCCGGCGCGGAATTGGTCGTTGAAGATCTCCAGCGACAGCGGCCCGGCATAGCCCGTCGCCGCGATCGCCGCCATGAACTCGCCGACCGGCAGGTCGCCCTGGCCGGGGAAGGAGCGGAAGTGCCGGCTCCACGACAAGATGTCGAGCTCGAGCTTCGGCGCGTCCGCAAGCTGGACCAGGAAGATCTTGTCGCCGGGGATCGAGGCCATCGCGCGGACCGGAAAGCCGGGGGCCAGTGCGTGAAAGCTGTCGAGGATCACGCCGATCGCGGGATGGTCGGCGCGCCGCACGATCTCCCAGGCGTCGCGGTAATCGTTGACGTGGCGTCCCCAGGCCAATGCCTCGTAGCCGACGCGCAAGGACCGCTTGGCGGCGCGCTCGCCAAGCTCGCGAAAATCGTCTGCGGCGCGGTCGATGCCGCCGAGCGCGGCCGGCGACACGTTGGAGCAGATCAGCAGCAGATCGGTGCCGAGCTCCTGCATCAGGTCGAACTTGCGCATCGCGCGGGCAAAGTTGCGCGAACGCTGCGGCTCCGGCATGCCCTCGAAATCGCGGAACGGCTGAAACGCGCAAATCTCGAGATTGAGGTCCCCGCAGAGCTTTGCGATGTCGCGCGGGCCTGAGCCGAACGACAGCAGATCGTTCTCGAAAATCTCGACCGCGTCGAATCCGGCGGATGCGATGGCGCGGAGCTTTTCGTCAAGTGCGCCGGAGAGAGAGACCGTTGCGATCGAGCGTTTGGTCATGCTGCGTTGTCCTCCATGGCGCCGCCAAGGAACAATTGTCCGATGCGGGGATCATTCAAAATGCGCTTCGCACCGTCGACCATGCGGGTCTGGCCGAGCTCGAGCACGATGCCGATGTCGGAAATCTCCAGCGCCGAGCGTGCGTTCTGCTCGATCATCAAAATGGTGACGCCGCGGTCGCGCAGGGATTTCAGGATGTCGAAAGTCTGCTGCACCATCAGCGGCGACAGGCCGATCGACGGCTCGTCGATCAGCACGAGCTTCGGCTCGAGCAGCAGCGAGCGGGCGATTTCGAGCTGCTTCTGCTCGCCGCCAGATAGCGTGGAGGCCTGCTGCGTCGATTTCCGCCGCAGCGCCGGGAACAGGTCGAGCGCGGCCTCGATCCGGCTCTGCAGGTCGATGCCCTTGCCGGCGGAAACGCCGCCGAGCTCGATGTTGTGGCGCACCGACAGCTCGGGAAAGATGTTGCGGCCCTGCGGCACGTAGCAGATGCCGGCATTGAGCAGCGCGCGCTGGCTCAGATTGGTGACGTCGCGGCCGGCGAAGCTGATTTTGCCCTCGCGCAGCTTGAGCAGGCCGAAGATCGCCTTGAACACGGTGGACTTGCCGGCGCCGTTCGGGCCGATGATGGTGGTGATGGTGGCCTGCGGCACGGCGAAGGTGGTGCCGTTCAGGATCGTCATCTTGCCGTAGCCGCCGACGAGATTGTGAACCAAGAGGATCGGATCGCTCATGGTCGCTCTCCTAATGTCCGAGATAGGCTTCGATCACGGCGGGGTTCTTTCGGACCTCGTCGGGTCGTCCCATTGCCAGCACTTTGCCTTCCGCCATCACCATCACGCGCGAGCACAGCGACATCACGAATTCCATGTTGTGCTCGATCACGACGAAGGTGGCGTTCTTCTCGCAGTTGATCGCGACCAGCCGCTCCTTCAGGTCCGCCAGCATCGACGGGTTGACGCCGCCGGCGGGCTCGTCGAGCAGCACCAGCCGCGGTCCGCCCATGAAGGCCATGGCGGCGTCGAGCAGCTTCTGCTGGCCGTAGGACAAACCGCCGGCCGGCTCGTCGGCAAGATGATCGAGCTTGAAGAAGCCGATCATCTGGTTGGCGGCCTCCGTCAGGCCGGCATCGGAGCGGCCGACCAGCCGCGAGGCCATGCTGCCCTGGTGCTCCTGTCCTGCGAGGATCAGGTTCTCGCGCACCGAGAGTTTTGGGAAAACCTGCAGGAGCTGGAAGGTGCGGCTGACCCCGAGCTTGTTGAGCTCGGCGGGTCGCAGGCCCGTGACGACCTTGCCGTCGAGCTTGACCTCGCCGCCGCTCGGCGTGAGCTGGCCGAGGATGCAGTTGAACAGGGTCGACTTGCCGCAGCCGTTCGGTCCGATCAGGCCAAGGATCTCGCCCTCGCGGACGTCGAAAGAGACGCCGCCGACGGCGCTGATGCCGCCAAAATTCTTCTTGATGTCGGAGACTTCGAGGACCGCGCTCATTGCACTGTCTCCAGCCGGGACTTTGCGACGGCGCGCTGGGCCGAGGCCGCCTTGGTTCGGCGCTCGGCGAGATAGCGGTCGAGGATTCCCAAAATGCCGGTCGGCGACCAGATCAGCAGCCCCATCACCGCGATCGCGTACAGCATCAGATAATAGCCCTCGGTGAAGCGCAGCCATTCCGGCAGCAGCACCGCGATCATCGCGCCGAGGAACGGACCCAGGAAGAAGCCGGCGCCGCCGACGATCACCATCATCAGGAGGTCGAGCGAGAGCGACAGGTTGAACGGCACGGGATCGATATATTGCGTCAGCGGCGCATAGAGCGCGCCGGCGACGCCGCCGAGCGCAGAGCCGATCGCGAACGCCATCAGCGTATAGCGTCGCGTGTCGACGCCCAGCGACTGCGCCCGCAGCGGGTTTTCGCGCAGCGCCATGAAGGCGCGGCCCCAGGGCGAGCGGATCAGCCACCACACTGCAAGCGACACGATCGCGAGCGAGCCGAGACAGACATAGTAGAACGGCAGCGGCTTGTTGGTCGCGATGCCGAAGATGTGCGGGCGCGGAATGTTGGAGATGCCGTAGATGCCGCCGGTGAGCCAGCTCTCGTTGCGAAACACCAGGAAGGCCAGCGTGGAGAAGGCGAGCGTGACGAAGGCGAGGTAGTGGTGCTGCACCCGCAGCGCCGGATAGCCGAGCACCCAGCCGACCGCGAAGCTCAGGCCGATCGCGACGACGATCGCCGCCGGCAGCGGCCAGCCATGCGTGGTCATGATCGCTGCCACGTAAGCGCCGATGCCGACGAAGGCGCCCTGCGCCAGCGAGACCTGGCCCGCATAGCCAAGCGTGAGGTTGAGGCCCATCGCGGCGATGGCCATCACCGCCCATTGGCTCAGGATGAACAGGCCATAGCGGTTGAAGTTCATGGGGACTGCGATCAGCGCAGCGATGACGATGAGGCCGAACGCGATCTTGAGAGGTTTGGCGAAGCCTCTCATACTGTGCGCTCCTCGGCGCGGCCGAGCAGGCCCTGCGGCCGGAACAGGATGACGGCGATCAGGAAGATCATCGGCACGGCGGCGCGATACTGCGTCGAGACATAGGCGGCTGCGAGATTGTCGAGCACGCCGATCAGGAGGCCGCCTGCGATCGCGCCTCGCACCTGGTTGAAGCCGCCGATGATCGCGGCGATGAAGGCAGCCTGGCCCAGCACCTCGCCGGACGTGAATTTCGCGAGGTAGATCGGCGTGATCAACAGCGAGGCGAGCGCGACCAGGAACGCGTTGATCAGGAAGGTCAGGAGAATCATGCGCTCGACAGGGACGCCGATGATGCGCGCCACCGTCGGGTTCTGCGCCGCCGCCTGCATCTGGTGGCCGAGCGAGGTGCGGTCGAGAAGCGCAGTCAAGCCGAAGACGGCAAGGATGGCGAGGAGGAGAACGCCGATGCTTTGCAGCGAGACGGCATGGCCGAGGATGGAGATATCGCCGGTCGGCACGATCGAGGGGAAGGGTGAGGCTTCGGCGCTGAAGAACTGCTTGACGGCCTCCTTGAGGCCGATCGCGAGCGCCATGGTCGCGATCGCGAGCGGCAGCACGCCGTGGCGTAGCATCGGATCGACCAGTAGCATCTTGAAGGCGAGGCCGAGCAGGAGCATCGAGAGCAGGATGCCGAGGATGATCGCGAGCCAGAACGGCGCGCCGGCATGCATCGCCGCCAGCATCAGGAACGCCGGCAGCATCACGAACTCGCCCTGCGCGAAATTGATGGTCTGCGAAGTCTGCCACAGCAGCGTGAAGCCGACCGCGACCAGCGCATAGATCGCGCCGGTGGCAAGTCCCGCGACCAGAAGATCGAACAGATTGGACATTTTCCCCTCTCGGCGCTCGCGCTCTGTCTTCTCGCTCTCCCCGCTCTTCCTTTTCTCCCTCTCCCCGCGAAGGGCGGGGAGAGGGAGACGAAAGATCTCGCTCCGCATCCGCCTTCGCTAAACCTTCGGCGGACAGGCGCGGCGAGAGGCAAAGACCTCACTTCACCTTCGGCAGCACCTGCTTCACCACTTGCTTGCCTTCGACCACTTCCACCAGAAAGCTCTGGCGGTCGATGTCGCCGGTGTCGCTGAAGGTGACGTCCATCAGGATGCCCGGCTCGTCCGCGGCCTTAATGGTCAGGCCGTGCAGGGTGTCGGCGAACGCCTTCGAATCCACCTTCCCCATCTTGTCGGTGGTGGCCTTCACCATGTAGACCGCGAGATAGCCTTTCAGGCCGTTATGATCAGGCACGTAATTGTACTTCTTCGCGAACTTGTCACGAAACGCCTTGATCAGGTCGACCGGCGCATCGGTGGTGAGACCGACATGGCCACGCGCGCCGTTGGCGGCATCGCCCGCGAGCTCGATCACCTTCTGCCCGATCAGCGTGGTCTCGCCCATCAGCGGCGCGGTGACGCCCTGACGTTTCAGCTCCTTCAGGATACGTGCGCTCTCTTCCTCGTTCAAATAGACGAACACGGCATCGGGATTGGCGGCCTTGATCTTGCCGACGTCGGCGGCGAAATCGGCCTGACCTGCTTCGGTCGAGAGATCGGCGACCACCTTGGAGCCGAGCCGGTCGAGCTCCTTGACGACGACATCGCGACCGCCGCGGCCAAAATCGTTGTTGACCCAGACCACGGCGACCGACTTCGCCTTCATGTCGTCGTGAATGTATTTGGCGACCTTCGGCATCGACGATTGCTGGCCGAACGAGGTGCGGAACAGGAATTTGTTTCCGCCTTGCGTCAGCTCGGCGGCTTCGCCGCCCATGATCTGCGCGATGCCGGCTTCGGCCGCCAACGGCGCGGTCACCTTCACCGAGCCGGAATAGCCGGGTCCGAGCAGCACATAGGGCTCGGCGTCGAGCGCCTTTTGCACCTGCGCGCGCGCGACGCCGGGGTTGGATTGCGAATCCGCATGAGTGACTTCGAGCTTGCGGCCGAGCACGCCGCCCTTGGCGTTGATCTCCTCGATCGCGAGGTCGATGCCGTTTTTCCAGTTGGTGCCGACGGTGGCGCCGCCGCCGGACAACTCGGCGACGTCGGCGAGCTTGATCGCCTGGGCGTGGACGCTGGTTGCAGTCGCGAAGGCAAGCAGGGCGCCGGCCAGAATGGTCGATTTCATGGTCTCTCCTCCCATTTTTCGTTGATGTTGTGCGCGGCCTTGTGTCCGGCCGCTTCGGTTACGCTGCGTGATAGGCCGAGCTTCGTGCCGCCATCACCTCGTCGAATGCCTCTCCCATGATCTCGGTCGATGGGGCAAGACCCGTGAACAGTTCGAAAGCGTCGGCGGCCTGGTAGATCGCAAGCTCCCGGCCGGTCATGATCCGCGCGCCCTTGGCTTGGGCGGCCGCCAGCAGCGGCGTGATCAGCGGTGAGTAGACGGCGTCGGCGACCCACAGGTTTTGACGCAGCAGCGTCGGCGAGACCGGCGTTTCCCGGTTCGGCAGCATGCCGACCGGTGTGCCGTTGACGAGGCCGGTTGCGCCGTCGAGCGCATCCTCGACGCTTGCGGCGACCCTGGCGCCCCCCTGCTTGACGAGCAGCGCGGCGAGTTTTTCGGCGCGTGCCGGCTCGCTGTCGAAGATGCGGATGTCGGTCACGTCAAGGCTCGCCAGCGCAAAGGCGATCGCCTTGCCGACGCCGCCGGTGCCGATCACGGCCACCGCGTTGCCGGACGGCGCCAGCAGCGGCGCGACGGCGCGCGCAAAGCCGGTCGTGTCGGTGTTGTGGCCGGTCAGCCGTCCGTTCCTGACGACGACGGTGTTGACCGCCCCCATGGCGGCCGCACCCGGTGCCAGTTCATCGAGCAGCGGGACCACCGCCTCCTTGTAGGGAAAGGTGACGTTGACGCCGGCAAAGCCGAGGCGCCGCACGCCTTCCAGCATCAGCCGGAGCCCGGCCGTATCGGCGCCGGCCACTTCGATGAGCTGATAATGTCCGCGCAGGCCAAGCCCCTCCGCGGCGCGCTCATGCATGGCAGGGGAGGCGGAATGCGCGATGGGTGCGCCGATCAGGCCGGTCAGGAGCTTTTTGGATGCGGCGGGTCCGCGCTTTGACATGGTTCGCTATCGTCTCGTTGGGAGCGTTCGGTCCCGGCCATTAGCGGGGAAATCCGCCCAATTCCAAGGGGCTTCCCCTAGGAACGATAGTCTTTCCTCGGCCTAACACAATTACCCTTTTGTCCTGCAAACCTAACATAATGTTATCTCTTCCGCCCCCGTGCCGCCGCGGCCCTGCCTTTGCCCTGCGACGGCTCGACTGCGCGCATCTCCGCGCGCAGGGACTCGATGAAATACTCGACATGAAGCGACAGCGGCGCGCCGCGCTTCACCGCGATATAGGTCTCGAATCGCGTTGGCTCGGTGATCTTGATCAGCTCGATGCCGGGATAGCCGCCATGGGCCACCGTGAACTGGTCGATGACGGCGATGCCGAGCCCCGCCTTCACCAGCGCGCAGACCGTGGTGCCGAAGCGGGCGCGGATGGTGATGTTGTATGCGAGGCGGTGGCGCGCGAAGATCTCGGCCATGATCCGCCCGTAGGGATCGTTGGGATCAATGCCGATCAGCGGATAGCGCGTGATCTCGGCGGCGGAGACCTGCTTGCGGCCGGCGAGCTCGTGGCCCGGCGGCACGATGCAGTAGAGCTCGCCTGAGGCGAGCGGCATGAAGTCGAGCCCGGAATGCTCCAGGCGGTAGCTCATCGCCACGCACTCGCCGCGGCCGAGCATGAGGTAGTCGATGGCTTCCTCGAGCTTGAGGATGTTGATGTCGATGCCGAGATCCGGATAGCGCCGCCGGACCCGCTCGATCGCGCGCGGCACCATGACTTGCGAAATGCTCGGCACCGAGCCGATGCGCAATTCCGACAATCCGCCGCGTCCGATCTTGGAGATGATCTCGGAAAGGTCGTCGACCTTCTTGTAGACGCCGTTGATCTGCTCGAAGATGTTCTCGGCTTCCGGGGTGGGGAAATAGCGTCCGTTCTGGCGCTGGAAGAAGCGGATGCCGAGCGAGCGCTCGGTGTATTTGACGAGGCGGCTGATGCCCGGCGCCGAAACGTTCAGCAGCTTCGCCGCGCCGCCGATCGTGCCCGTCACCATCACGGCACGGATCACTTCAACCTGGCGCAGCGTCATCATGTCCTAGGCATCCAAAAGATAATCGTAGGCGGCGCTGCCTTCCCCTCTCCCCTTTGTGGGAGAGGGTGGATCACAGCGATAGAGCGAGACGGGTGAGGGGTTCTCTCCCGCGCGAGCCTCGCGCATTTGAACGCGTGGAAACAACCCCTCATCCGGCGCCATAGCCGATGCGAAGCATCGGCGTTTTGTTTTAAGAACGGCGGCCGAAGGCCGCCTATGCCACTTCTCCCACAAGGGGAGAAGGAAGGAAACATTCGCGTTCGGTTGTTCGGTTCAGAGGAAGGCATGGCACCGAACGGACCGTTCGTGCGCTCACAGCGATTGCGTGCTAGCTCGCCGGTCCGTCCGGCGAGGCGCTCTCTGCTGGCTTGCTGCGCTCGCTTTGCAGCACCCCGCGCGCGAACTCGATGATCTTCTGCTTGTTTGCCGTTTCGCGGACCGCGAAAAATACGCGGTTGAGTTCCAGGCCGAGCACGCTGTTGAGGGCGATGTCCTCGTCTTCCATCGTGGTTTCCCCGCTTCAGACATTGTAGGTGTATCTTGACGTCGCTTCTTCCACAAGTAGATTAAACCTTCTTGGTCAATGGGATACCGGGAAACTACGGAAACCGTGAATTGAGGCAGTGCCCAAAGACGTGCTATATCGCACAGCGAGGGTCAGGAAACGCACCGATGTCCGCCGTGGATTATGGCCGGGAAGCGCTCGACTTCATTGAGGGGCTAGGGGCCTATCGGAGGGTTCCGGACGCTATGAATGCGCTCGAAGGGGCCTTCGGGCGCTTCGGCTTTGAAACCATCATCGTGACAGGGTTGCCGAATCCCGACCAGCGGTTCGCACAGATGGTGCTCGCCAAGCGCTGGCCCGCGGAATGGTTCAGCCTCTACACCCAGAACAACTACGACCGCGTCGACCCCGTGGTGCGGATGTGCCGACAATCGGTCAACCCATTCGAGTGGTCGGAAGCGCCCTATGATGCCGAACTCGATCCGGGCGCGGCGGAGGTCATGAACCGCGCCGGCGATTTCCGCATGTCGCGCGGCTTCATCGTGCCGATCCACGGGCTCACCGGCTATGAAGCCGCCGTGTCGCTCGGCGGCATCCATCTCGATCTCAACGCCCGCAGCAAGCCGGCATTGCACCTGATGGCGATGTATGGCTTCGACCACATTCGCCGTCTGCTCGATCCGGCGCCGTATCCCTCGACGCGCCTCACTCCGCGCGAGCGCGAGGTGATCTCCTGGGCCTCACAGGGCAAATCGGCCTGGGAAATCGGCGAGATACTGCACATCACGCAGCGTACCGCCGAAGAGCATCTCGCGACCGCCGGGCGCAAGCTCGGAGCCGTGAACCGTACGCATGCGGTTGCACTGGCGATTCGCAACAAGATCATCAATCCCTAAGCGACGTACTGGGAAATTTCCCAATATCGAACCATTCTCTTTTCGCAGAGGGTGCCCTCCATTGAGGACGAATGGGGGCTTTCATGATTCACGCCATTTCTGCAGTAAATCGCCACCTTTACGAAGATGTACTCGATCAGCATTTCCGGCTGCGGCACGACATCTTCGTCGAAGAGCGGCGCTGGGAGACGCTGCGCAGGCCGGATTGTCGCGAGATCGATGCTTATGACGACGAGGACACAGTCTATCTGCTTGCGCTGGAGGGACGCCGTGTTATCGGCGGTCACCGGCTCTACCCGACCACCAAGCCTTCGATGATGAGCGAAGTCTTTCCGCATCTGGCATCGGTTCGCGGCTGTCCTTCGGATCCGCTGGTCTGGGAATGGTCGCGCTACTTCGTCGTGCGCGATCGCCGCGACGGCGCGCTCAACCTGCAACTGATGGCGGCGGTGCAGGAGTTCTGCCTCGGTCAGGGGATCGCGCAGGTCAGCGCGATCATGGAAACCTGGTGGTTGCCGCGCTTTCATGAGGCCGGCTTCGTCGTGACCCCGCTCGGCCTACCGGCTCTGGTGGAGAATGCGTGGACCATGGCGGCGACGATCGACATTCGTCGCGAGACGCTCGATGCCCTGCATGATCGCATCGGTGTGCCTTCTATCGTGCAACAGGACGGCCCGCGTCTGGACGCCGTCGCCCGTGCCAACCTCTGCGGCCTCGCTGCCGCGCAACGAAAGAGCGCCTGAGATGTCGAACATGATGCGGGACAGCCAGATCATGGCGCAGATCAAGGACGAAAATCTCGGCTACATGTCCGACATGGCGCTCGAACTCGCGCAGATGGCGGAAGACACCGGATTGGCGACGCTCGCCTATCTGTTCCGGATGGCGGCGCTGGAGGCCTCGACGGCCAATAGCGTGCTTGCCGAGCCGGATGACCTTCCCCGGCAGATGACGTCGCACTAGGCGGCTCCATCTACACGTTGCGACGAATTCACACCCTCTCTCCGGCAACGGAGGGAGGGTGATCCGTTTTGGGTGCGTCAGGTTGACCCATCCTGCGCGGCAGTCTTCTTGCAAGGCCGATTGCAGGGGCCAGGACCGATCGGATGCATCGGCATGCAACAAAGTGCATGTTGGGTGTCGAATCGCTCTTGCCTCGGAACGATACTGCCATTACCCATTTTTCCGCCTTGTAGAGGCAGGGGGAGCTCTTTCACTGATGGCGACCGTGTTCGAACATCGGCGCGAACCTGCGTGCGCCTGAAAGAGTTTTGATGCTGCTCGTCGTCGAACAGTTCTTGAACGGATTGCAGTTTGGCCTGCTGCTGTTCCTGCTCGCCGCCGGCCTGACGCTGGTGTTCGGGATCATGGATCTCGTCAACCTCGCGCACGGCTCGCTCTACATGATGGGCGCCTATTTCGCCGCGACCTTCGCAGCCTGGACCGGCAGCTTCCTGCTCGGCGCGCTGCTGGCGCTCGGCGCGACGCTCGTGCTCGGCATTGTGCTCGAGATGACCGCGCTGCGGCATCTCTATGGACGCGACCATCTCGACCATGTGCTCGCGACCTTCGGCCTGATCCTGTTCTTCAATGAAGCCGTGCGGCTGATCTGGGGGCCGGCCGGGCTTGCGCTGCCGCTGCCGGCCTGGCTCACCGTGCCGGTGCCGATCCTGCCGGGCATTCACTATCCCGCTTATCGCCTCGCCATCATCGTCGTGGCGCTGCTGGTTGCGCTGCTGCTCTATCTCGGCGTGATGCGCACCCGCATCGGCATGCTGATCCGGGCCGGCGCCTCCAACCGCGAGATGATCGGTGCGCTCGGCATCAACATCAAGCTGCTCTACACCCTGGTGTTCGGCCTCGGTGCCGCGCTCGCCGGCCTTGCCGGCTTGATGCAGGCGCCGATCCTCACCGTGCAGATCGGCATGGGCGAGAACATCCTGATTCTGGCCTTCGTTATCATCGTGATCGGCGGTATCGGTTCGATCCGCGGCGCGTTCCTGGCCGCGATCTTTGTCGGCATGATCGACACGCTCGGCCGCGCTTTCCTGCCCAATTTGTTGCGGCAGGTGCTGAGCGGCGCCGCGGCCTCCACCGCCGCGCCCGCGTTGTCGTCCATGCTGATCTATCTGCTGATGGCGATCGTGCTGGTGGTGCGTCCGGAGGGGCTGTTTCCGGCCAACCGCCGATGAAGACTTTCACTGTGAGCAAGGCCGTCACGGCTCTGATGCTGGCTGGTTTGGTGCTGCTGCCGCTGTATTCGCAACTGTCCGGCAACATCTTCATCCTGACGCTGTTCACCCGCGTCGTCATTCTGGCGCTGGCGGCCGCGAGCCTCAACCTCATCATGGGTTTTGGCGGCATGATGAGCTTTGGCCACGCCGCCTATCTCGGCATCGGCGGTTACGCGGTCGGCATGCTGGCGCAGGAAGGCGTGGGAAGCGGCTTCATCCAGTTTCCGGTCGCGCTCGCGGCCTCCGCGACTTACGCGCTGGTGATCGGCGCGCTCTCGCTTCGCACGCGTGGCGTTTACTTCATCATGATCACGCTCGCCTTCGCGCAGATGGCCTATTACGTCGCCTCGGGGCTGGCGCGTTATGGCGGCGATGACGGCCTCACCGTCTACAAGCGCAGCGACTTCTCCGGGCTGATCAATCTGTCGAACCGCACCCAGTTCTATTATCTCTGCCTCGCCTGCCTATTGGGCGTGGTCTTCCTGATCTGGCGCATCGCCAATTCGCGCTTCGGCCTCGTCCTGCAGGGCCTGCGCTCCAACGAGCAGCGCATGCAGGCGATCGGCTTTCCCTCGAAACGCTACCAGCTGGTCTGCTTCGTCATCTCGGGCATGATGTGCGGCCTTGCCGGCGCGCTGCTCGCCAACAACACCGATTTCGTCAGCCCGGCCGCGATGTACTGGACGCGTTCCGGCGACCTCATGGTGATGGTGATCCTCGGGGGCATGGGCACGCTGTTCGGTCCGGTCATCGGCGCCGTGGTGTATTTGCTGCTGGAAGAGTTCTTGTCGCAGCTCACCGAATACTGGGCGCTGATCATGGGCCCGATGCTGCTGCTGATCGTGCTGTTCGGCCGCGGCGGCATCATGGGCCTGCTCGGGAGGCTCCAACGTGGCTGAGCCGCTGCTCCGCGTTGACAAGCTGGTGCGCCGCTTCGGCGGCATCATTGCGACCGACAACGTCTCGCTCGACGTCGCGGCGGGTGAGCTGCACGCCATCATAGGCCCGAACGGCGCCGGCAAGACCACGCTGATCAGCCAGCTCACCGGGCATCTGGAGCCGCATTCCGGCAGCGTCTCGCTGGCGGGGCGCGACATCACCTATCTGCCGGCCTATCGCCGCTGCGCGTTGGGCCTGGCACGTTCGTTCCAGATCACTTCGCTGCTGCTCGATTTCACCGCCGCCGACAATGTTGCGCTCGCGGCGCAAGCGCATGCCGGCACCTCGTTTCGCTTCTTCGCCGATGCACGCAAGGAGAAGGGCCTGCGCGATGCCGCGCATGCCGCGCTCGACCGCGTCGGTCTCGCCCATCGTGCCGATGTCCTGGTGTCTAGGCTCAGTCATGGCGAGCGTCGCCAGATCGAGCTGGCCGTGGCGCTGGCAAGCAAGCCGAAACTTTTGCTGCTCGACGAGCCGATGGCCGGCCTCGGCGTCACCGAGTCCCAGCGCATGGTGCAGCTGCTCCAGGAACTGCGGAAAGAGGTCTCGATCGTGCTGGTCGAGCACGACATGCCGGCGGTGTTTGCGCTGGCCGACCGTATCTCGGTGCTGGTCTATGGCCGCGTCATCGCCTCCGGCGATCCGGCCGCGATCAGGGCGAACGAGGACGTCAAGCGCGCCTATCTCGGCGAGGCGCATGTGGTGACGCACCATGGCTGAAAAAGGGATGGGTGACACGCTGCTCGAGGTCGACGGCATCGAGACCTGCTACGGCCTGTCCCAGGTGCTGTTCGGCCTGTCGCTGTCGGTCAAATCAGGCGAGATGGTCTCGCTGATGGGCCGCAACGGCATGGGCAAGACCACGACCATCCGCTCCATCATGGGCCTGACGCCGGCGCGCGCAGGCAGCATCCGCTTTGCGGGCTCGGAAGTGCGGACGCAGCCGTCCTACAGGATCGCGCAACTCGGAGTCGGCCTCGTCCCCGAGGGGCGGCAGATCTTCCCGAACCTCACAGTGCGCGAAAACCTGGTCGCGGCCGCCGCCGATCGTTTCGACAGCAGCAATCCCTGGACGCTGGCGGCGATCTACGTGATGTTTCCGCGCCTCGCCGAGCGCGCCTCCAACATGGGCAACCAGCTCTCCGGGGGCGAGCAACAGATGCTCGCGATCGGCCGCGCGCTGATGACCAACCCGAAGCTCCTCATCCTGGATGAAGCCACCGAAGGCCTGGCGCCGCTGATCCGCGAAGAGATCTGGAGCTGCCTGTCGCTGCTCAAGAGCCGGGGACAGTCGATCCTGGTCGTCGACAAGAACGTCGACCACCTGGCCCGCATCTGCGACCGCCACACCATCATCGAGCGCGGCAAGACGGTGTGGAGTGGCACCTCCGACGAACTGATGGCCGAGCCGGATCTGCAGCACAAATATCTGGGGATTTGAGGCGGCGGCGAGGTGAGGGACGGTACGCGTGGCCGCTCACCCGGTGTCGTCCTGGCGAACGCCAGGACCCATACCGCGAGGTCTGTCCATTGTGGACGGTATCAGTACCGGAGGAAGAATCTTCGCCAAACCCCTTCCCCGGGGTAATGCGTCCTGGCTTTCGCCAGGACGACATTGGCAATCACCAGTAAATCCCATGCCGATGCAGTTCGCGGATCACGCGCGCCTCGGTGGATGGCTGGCGGCGCTTCGGCTTGGTCGTCTCGGTCGTGCTGGCCACCGGTGCACCAGTGGACTGAGTTGCAGCCGGAGCGCTCGCGGTTGTCGTGGCAGTCGCTGCCGGAGGCGCTAAAGTCGGGCTAGTGGTCGCCGTCTGGACATTCGCCGGCGGGGTTGCCGTCGGGGCCTGCGTCGTCTGCGGTGCGGCTGTCGGCGAGGCCGGTTGCTCGGCGGCCGGTTGGCTTGCGTTGGTCGCCGCAAGACTCAAACTGCGTGCACCGCCGGCATGTGCTTGTGTTGCGAACAGCGAGAGCGCTGCGATCAGGATCAGCTTTCGCATGGAAATCCCCATTATCTGGTCAATCCGGCTTACCTATTGGCGTCTGACTGGCCCATCAGCGCGCCAGCCGATGCGCGCCGATTTCGATCAGAGTGGTCCGGCAGGACAGGCGATAGATCAGGCTGAACAATTCACCCCACATGACCGAACTCCGTTGTTGATCACTGGACAAAGGTTAACCCCGGTGTTTTTCCGGCGGTTTTCGGCACGTGACGAAAATGGTTTCGTCGGACCGCGACCTGATGTCGCCGGAACAGGTGGGACGAAGTCACCTCACGGGGGTGTGAGCATTGAGCCGCTGCGCCTCCACCTGCAAGGGAGGAGGTCAGAGGGAGCAGGTCAAAACACCTCGAAATATTCGCGGTGCTCCCAGTCGGTCACCTCGGACAGGAAGCGGTCGATCTCGGCATTCTTGATGTGGGTGTAATAATCGACGAACTCAGGCCCGAGCTTTTCGCGGAAGAACGGATCGTCCTTCAGTGCGCCGACCGCATCGCGCAACGACTTCGGCAAGAGCGGCGCCTTGGTTTCGTAGGGTGTGTCGGCCGACGGGCCGGGATCGAGCTTGCGATCGACGCCGTCCAGCCCTGAGAGGATCTGCGAGGCCATGTAGAGATAGGGATTGGCGGCGGGCTCGCCGATGCGGTTTTCCAGGCGCGTGGCGGCATCGCCGGCCGCTCCGAGCACGCGGATCATCACGCCGCGATTGTCGCGGCCCCAGATTGCGCGGTCCGGCGCCAGCGAATAGGAGCGGTAGCGCTTGTAGCCATTGATGGTCGGGGTGGTGAACACGGTCGACGCGCGGGCGTGGTCGAGCAGGCCCGCAAGCCAGGCGCGGCCGAACGCGCTGAGCGGCTCGCCGCCGTCTTTGGTCGTTTCCTGGGCCATGAACTGGTTCTCGCCGCTCGCGCGTGAGACCACCGATTGGTGCAGATGCCAGCCGCTCGCGAACAGGTTCGGCAGCTTCGGTCGGCACATGAAGGTGGCGTGATAGCCGTGGCGGTGCGCGATCTGCTTCACGGCGGAGCGAAACAGCACCATGTTGTCGGCGGGCTCCAGCCCCTTCTTCGGCGCGAAGGTGAACTCGCACTGGCTCGGCCCGAATTCGACCTCGACCGAGCGCAACGGCAATCCGAGCGCGACGATGTCACGCCGCAAGATCTCCAGCACCGGCTCCATCTGATCGAAGCGCTGCTCGGTGAGATATTGATAGCCGTGGCTGAGCAGGCTCACCGAGGGCGGCGTGCCGGGCTGGCCAGCGTCCTCGGGCCGCATATGCGGATCATCGAGCTTGAAGATGTGGAATTCGACCTCGAGGCCCGCCACGAAATCGTGGCCGCGGCTTGCGAGCTCGCCGAGCACCTTGCGATAGAGCCCGCGCGTCGCGAACGGCACGGGACGGCCGTCGTTGAAATAGAGGTCGCAGAGAACCCAGCCCGTGGTCGGTGCCCACGGCAAAACGCGAAACGTGGAGGGATCGGCGATCATCAGCACGTCGGCCGCGCCCTCCATCTCCTTCATGCCGAAGCCGCCGCCCGACGTGAACACCGGAAACACCGTGCGGTGCGAGGTGTCCTTGGCGAGCATGGTGGTGGTGATGGAGCAGCCGCTCTCCAGCGAAGCGATCGCCTCGGCCGCGACGATGGTCTTGCCGCGCAAAATGCCGTGCTGGTCCGGGAAGGCGAGGCGGATGACCTCGAGGTTCTTCTCCTCCACGATGCGGCGCATGCGTGTCGCCGCGTCGTTCTGCTCATCCGACCACAGCGCATGACGCGCGACGAAAGTCACTTTGCCACTCTCCCAACTGATGTAGGGTGGGCAAAGCGAAGCGTGCCCACCGCGTCTATCGTCTTCGTGGAAGCATGGTGGGCACGGCGCTTTGCGCCTTTGCCCACCCTACCGCTTCCGTGCACGAACGTCACTCCGCCGCCGTCAGCCGATGCACGTTGTCCGCGATCTCCTTCGGCACCGGCGCCGTCCACGGCGCGCCGCGGCGGCGCTTGACGTCGACTTCCATCCAGTAGATCTCCCAGCCTCGTGTCGGCCCGATGCCGTCCATGGTCGCCGGGCCCTGGATCGAACGTGCGGTGGCCTCGTCGAGATGCAGCATCGGCTTCTCGCCGCCTGCGACCTTCTCGATCTCCTGCCGCAGCAGGCGGCGGTATTGCACGATCGCCTTGTCGCTCGTGCCGAGGTGCTCCCGGGTGCGGTCCTGGATCGCGCCCATCGATTCCACCGCCCACTGGTCGTGGACGTTGATGTCGGTGCCCATGCCGGTATAGGTCGCCGTCTGCTGTTCGTGCGGATCGAAACCGTAATCGTTGGTCCTGTTCTTGCGGGATTTGTAGTCCGGCAGCTCATAGAGCTCGAGCCGCTGGTCGCGCATCTTCTTCTTGTTCACGGGGTTCGCGTAGCTCGTGAAGATCGCGTACCAGTAGCAGTTCTCGTCGTCGACCGGCACGTGCCACTGCGTGATCGTCATCTCCGTGCTCATGGGGATGACGAAGCCGTGCGGGAAGAGCTGGTTGGTGACGCGCACATGGGTGCGCTCCTCGTCGATCTCGCGCAGCGCGATCAGCCGCAGGCCGTATTCGGTGTGCTCGACATTGATGATCGGACGGTCGTACTCGCGCAAGATCTTCGTCATCGGCAGGTCGGAGCCTGCCGATGCGCCGCGGAACTGCTTGCCGTAGGCCGTGGACGTGTCCTCGTCCTCGAAGAAGCGATGCAGGTAGGAGGCGTGCGCGGGATCGATGCCGACTTCGAGCGCCTGCAGCCAGTTGCAGGCCATGTGCCCCTTGAACGCGAAGGTGTGCGTGCCGGGCGCGACGAAGCAGTCGAGCTCCGGAAAGGCCGGCGGCTCACCCTCGCCGAGATAAGCCCAGAGGATGCCGCTCTTCTCCACCACGGGATAAGAGCGCTGACGAATGTTCTGGCAGAGCTTTGAGTCCTTCGGCTCCGCCGGGGTTTCAATGCATTGCCCGGTGGCGTCGAACAGCCAGCCATGGAAGGCGCAGCGCAGGCCGCCATGCTCGAGCCGTCCGAACGCGAGATCGGCGCCGCGATGCGCGCAGTGCCGATCGATCAGCCCGTAGCGTCCGGTCTCGTCGCGGAATAGCACCAGATTTTCGCCGAGCAATCTGACGGGGCGGATCGGACGATCGCCGTCGAGCTCGTCCACCAGCGCCGCCGGCTGCCAGTAGCTTCGCATCAGCTTCCCGCAGGGGTCCTTTGGACCGGTGCGGGTGATCAGGTCGTTCTGCTCCTGGCTCATCATGGCGAGTGCATCCTTTGTGGAGTGGCGTTTGTTCGCCTATTGAACGAATGGGCGAATTATGACATGCCTTGGTCTGGCAGCAAGCACTATTTTGCAGGATCCCGACACCCATGCCCAAGCTGAAGCGAAGCGAGAGCGACGAACGCGCGACGGATTTCGTCGAGAGCCTCGATCGCGGGCTGCGCCTGTTGCAATGCTTCGGCACCACGGCTGGACCGATGACACTCAGCGATCTCGCCCGTGCCGCTGAGCTTCCACGCGCCACCGCGCGGCGCATGCTGTTCACGCTCCAGCGCGGCGGCTTCGTCAGCGGCGACGGAAAACTGTTCTCGCTGACGCCGCATGTGCTGACGCTGGCGGCGTCGTATCTGCGCTCCAGCCAGCTCGTCACGGTCCTGCAGCCGGTGCTCGACCGCGTTGCGACAGCGGCCAACGAAATCTCCTCGCTCGCGGTGCTCGACGGCGATGAGGTCGTGTTCGTCGCACGCAGCAGTCCGACGCGGATGTTCTCAGGCGGATTGGAGATCGGCTATCGGCTTCCGGCGTTCTGCACCTCGGTCGGGCGCGCCATGCTCGGGCAGCTCGATGATGCCGAGCTTGCTGCGCGCCTGAAAGCGATGAAGCGCGAGGCGCTGACGCCGCAGACGGTGACCGATGCAAAGGCGCTGCTCGCACGCATCGCCGCCGACCGCACCCAAAACTATTCGCTGGTGGACCGCGAGGCCGAGCCGCATTTCCGCTCGATCTCAGTCCCGGTGCGTCGTTATGACGATGTCATCGTCGCCGCCATCAACATGGGCGCTCATGTTGACCGGGTGCCGGCCAAGGAGTTGATCGAGCGATTTTTGCCGCTGTTGCGCGAGGGCGCGGAGGCGGTGCGGTCGCAACTCTTGTAGCCCGGGTGAGCGAAGCGATACCCGGGAAAGTCATCGTGAAGACCCGGATGTCGCTTCGCTCATCCGGGCTACGCGCCTGTGCAAAAATCACGACCGGTTGCGCATCCAGTCGGCGAGGCCCGATATCGCACGATCGAGATCCTGTCGCGCAGCGCTATCCGTCACCGTCTCTTCCAGCGCGCCGCGCATGCAGAGCATCCACGCGTCGCGCTCGGTATCGCCGATGCCAAAGCCGATGTGGCGCTGGCGCAGCCGCGGGTGGCCCTTCTCGACCGAATACAGTTTCGGGCCACCGGTCCATTCGGTGAGATAGCGCTTCAGCACATCCCTGATGAGGCCGAGGTCGTCCGCATGCATTGCGCGAATGATCTTCGCCTCCGGCAGCGTATCCATCCGCTCGTAGAAGCGATCGACCAACAGGTCGATCGTGGCGCTGCCGCCGATCCGCTCGAACATGGAGATTGCGACGTCGCTGTCGGTCATGGGAGTTCGGACCTACAGCGCCACGCTGCGCAGCCCGAAGCTGCGTGCTTCGTTCTGCAGCACCGGCCGCACCGCATCAACCAGGCGCGCCGCGGCGGCATCGACGGACAGTCCTGCCGTGTCCACCACCGCCGTCGCGCGCGCATATAGCGGCTCGCGGCTCAAGAGGATGTTGCGCAGCTCCGCCATGGCGGAGCGGTCGTCGGCCATCGGACGCAGATCGCCCTGGCGGCGGACGCGGGCCATGTGCTCCTCGGGCTCGGCCTTCAACCAGATCGTGTAGAACGACGACAGGATCTGGTCGAACGTCAGGGGCTCCGAGACGATGCCGCCGCCGGTCGCCAGCACCATCAGCTCGTTGCGCGCGAGCAGCTGCTGCAGTGCCGCCTGCTCCATGCGGCGAAAGCCTTCCTGGCCGTAGAGCGCGATGATCTCGGCGACCGAGAGCCCGTTCTGCTGCTCGACCTCCTTGTTGAGCTCGACAAAACTCCAGCCGACCTTCTTCGCCAGCATCCGGCCGAGCGTGGATTTGCCGGCGCCGCGCAGGCCGATCAGCGCGATGCCGCAGAACGGCGCGCGCCGCGGCGCGGAGGCGCTGCCGCCCGCGAGCAAATCCTTGGCTTGCGCGATCTGACTTGGCGTCGCCTTGCGCAGGAGATCGCGAAACATCTGCCAGTCCGGGGTCGGATCGACCGAGGGAAGCAGGTCCTCGAGATGCGCGCCCATCGCGTCGGAGACGCGGCGCAGCAGCACGATGGAGACATTGCCCTTGCCGCTTTCGAGCTGCGCGATGTAGCGCTCCGATATTCCTGATACCTTGGCGAGCACCTTGCGCGACATGCCGCGCAGCGCGCGCGTGGTGCGCACGCGCTGGCCGAGCTGTTCGAGAAATCGGGATTCGGCGTCGGGACTGTCGGTCATGGACTACGGATCATGGGCCTGCTTGAGCGGATGTCTTCTTTTAAGGAGGTCCTGCGGCGCGTATTAATGAAACATAGTGCCTGCTGGCATTGACAGCAAGCCAATGCGGTGTCTTTCTATGAATTATAATTCTAAATTCAGGGGAGAAGTCCGTGAGCGAGGGATCCTATAACGCGGTGACCTGGCTGCTCGACCGAAACGTCGAGGAGGGACGCGGCAACAAGCTCGCCTTCGACGACACCGTCTCACGGCTCACCTATGGCGAGCTCCAGCGCGAAACGCGGTGCGCCGCCAACATGCTGCGCCGGCTCGGTGTTCGCCGCGAAGAGCGCGTGGCCATGATCATGCTGGATACTGTCGACTTCCCGATTGTGTTCCTGGGCGCGATCCGCGCCGGCGTCGTTCCGGTGCCGCTCAACACGCTGCTGACATCGGATCAATACGCCTACATCCTCGCCGATTGCCGTGCGCGCGTGTTGTTCGTCTCGGAAGCGCTCTATCCCGTCATCAAGGACGTCGTCGGCCGCATGCCGGATCTCGAGCATGTCGTGGTCTCCGGCGCCAAGCAGAATGGTCACAAGCAGCTCGCCGAGGAGATTGCGGACGAGAGCGACCGGTTCACGACCGCTGCGACACATCCGGATGAGCCGGCGTTCTGGCTCTATTCGTCAGGGTCGACGGGCATGCCCAAGGGCGTGCGGCATATCCATTCGAATCTCCAGGCAACTGCGGACACCTACGCCAAACAGGTGCTCGGCATTCGCGAGAGCGACGTCTGCCTTTCCGCGGCAAAGCTGTTCTTCGCTTATGGTCTCGGCAATGCGTTGACCTTTCCGATGTCGGTCGGCGCCACGGTCGTGCTCAACAGCGAGCGCCCGACGCCCGCCCGCATGTTCGACCTGATGAACCGCTACAACCCCTCGATCTTCTACGGCGTGCCGACCTTGTTCGCGGCGATGCTCAACGACGAGAGCATGAAGAGCGAGCGTGGCGGCAAGAATTTGCGCATCTGCACCTCCGCCGGCGAGGCGCTGCCGGAATCCGTCGGCAACAGCTGGAAGGCGCGCTTCAGCGTCGACATTCTCGACGGCGTCGGCTCGACCGAGCTGTTGCACATCTTCCTGTCGAATGCGCCCGGCGACATCAAATACGGCTGCTCCGGCAAGCCGGTGCCGGGCTATGCGGTGCGGCTGGTCAACGAAGCCGGACAGGATGTTGCCGACGGCGAAGTCGGCGAGCTCCTGGTCGATGCGCCCTCCGCCGGCGAGGGCTACTGGAACCAGCGCCACAAGAGCCGCCGCACGTTCGAAGGACCGTGGACCCGCACCGGCGACAAATATGTCAGGGATGCCGAGGGCCGCTACACCTTCTGCGGTCGCGCCGACGACATGTTCAAGGTCTCCGGCATCTGGGTCTCGCCCTTCGAGGTCGAGAGCGCGCTGATCACGCATCCCGCCGTGCTGGAAGCTGCCGTCGTGCCCGAAGCCGATCCGGAGGGACTGCTGAAGCCGAAGGCCTTTGTCGTGCTGCGCCCCGGCGCGACGACGACGGGCCTGCAGGAGATGCTCAAGGACCACGTCAAGCAGAAAATCGGCCCGTGGAAATATCCGCGCTGGATCGACGTGGTGGACTCGCTGCCGAAGACGGCGACGGGAAAGATCCAGCGGTTCAAGCTGCGGGACGGGACGAATTGAGTGCGTGGATGTCTTGCGTTTCTGTCGCGCCGAATCTCGCTGCGCTCCCTTGTGGGGGTGGGGGAGGGCGGGGAGAGGGGTGGCCCAGGAAGCGGTGTTCGTCGTCACGCGCCAGATGTTCTTCGTCACGCCCGGAATCCCCGTGTGGCACCCCTCTCCCTAGCCCTCCCCCCACAAGGGGGAGGGAACGACTGAACCAGCGGCCGCGTCTCGTTCCAAGTCCGTGCGAAGAAGAGCGACAGAACATGACCAATCTCGCCTCCACCGGCTTTCTCAGCATCGATGGCGCCAGCCTCGAATACAAATGGCTGGCGCCGCAATCCGCCGATTCACCCACCATCGTCATGCTGCACGAAGGCCTCGGCTCCGTCGGCCTATGGGGTGACTTCCCGGAAAAGCTCCAGCAGGCCACCTCCGCCGGCATCTTCGTCTATTCGCGTGCAGGCTATGGCCAATCGAGCCCGGTGACGTTGCCGCGGCCGCTTGACTACATGCAGCGCGAGGCGCTGGACGTGCTGCCGAAGATCCTCGATGCGATTGCCTTCAAGCGCGGCCTGCTGCTCGGCCATTCCGACGGCGCCTCGATCGCGACCATCTACGCCGGCGCGCATCAGGATCATCGCCTGAGCGGCCTGGTGCTGATCGCGCCGCATTTTATCGTCGAGGACATCTCGGTGAAATCCATCGCCGCGATCAAGACCGCCTTTGAGACCACCGATCTCAAGTCAAAGCTCGCGCGCTGGCACAAGGAGGTCGACAACGCCTTCTATGGCTGGAACGCCGCCTGGCTCGATCCGAAATTCCGCGACTGGGATATCTCGGAATATCTCGCCTATATCCGCGTTCCGGTGCTGGTCCTTCAAGGCGTGGACGACCAATACGGGACGTTGCGTCAGGCTGAGATCGCGCAGCAAGAATGCTATTGCCCGGTCGATTTGAAAGTCATTTCAGGCGCGGCGCATTCTCCGCATCGCGAAGCTCCGGCAGCGACGCTTGATGCGATTGAGCAATTTGCAGAAGCGGCCTTACGAGATGACATGCAACAAAATGCATGTGGGAGCCGTTAAGGACTAGACGCGCGCAATAATATGCATTATTGTGCATCTAACGGTAAAACCAAAACGAACTCAAGGGTGGCCCATGGCCGGGGAAGATCGACGCCTCTCAGGCGGCGCGACATTCATCGATTTCCAGACCGAGCCGTCCCGCTACCGGCACTGGAAGCTCGCGGTCGACGGTGACGTCGCCACGTTGACCATGGACGTCGACGAGAACGGCGGCCTGTTCGAGGGCTATCTGCTCAAGCTCAATTCCTACGATCTCGGCGTCGACATCGAGCTTGCCGACGCGGTTCAGCGCCTGCGCTTCGAGCACCCCGAGGTGAAGGTCGTGGTGATGCGCTCGGCCAAGAACAGGGTGTTCTGCGCCGGCGCCAACATCCGCATGCTCGCGGGCTCGACGCATGCCCACAAGGTCAATTTCTGCAAGTTCACCAACGAGACCCGCAATGGCATGGAAGACTCGTCGGAGAATTCCGGCCAGCGCTTCATCACCGTCGTGAACGGCTCGGCCGCCGGCGGCGGCTATGAGCTCGCGCTCGCCACCGACTACATCATGCTCGCCGATGACGGCGCGTCCGCCGTCGCCTTGCCCGAAGTGCCGCTGCTCGCGGTGCTGCCGGGCACCGGCGGCCTCACCCGTGTGGTCGACAAGCGCAAGGTGCGCCGCGATCACGCTGATTTCTTCTGCACCATCGAAGAAGGCGTGAAGGGCAAGCGCGCCGTGCAATGGCGCCTGGTCGACGAGATCGCGCCGAACAGCAAGCTCGAAGGCAAGGTTGCCGAGCGCGCCAGGGAATTCGCCGACAGCTCGAAGCGCAAGGGCAGCGGCAAGGGCATCGCGCTGACGCCGCTCAAGCGCATCATCGACGAGACCAGCATCCGCTACGGCTTTGTCACGGTCGATATCGACCGCGCGGCGCGGATCGCCACGATCTCGATCAAGGCGCCTGAAGTCGCGCCGCCCGCCGACATCGACGGCATGATGGCGCAGGGTGTCGCGTTCTGGCCGCTTCAGGTCGCGCGCGAACTCGACGACGCCATCCTGCATCTGCGCATCAACGAGCTCGAGATCGCGATGCTCGTGTTCAAAAGCCATGGCGACCGCGCCCAAGTGCTCGCCTGCGACGCCTTCCTCGAAGCCAACAAGGCGCACTGGCTGGTCAACGAAATCAGGCACTACTGGAAGCGTGTCTTGAAGCGCATCGACGTCACCTCGCGGACGCTGGTGACGCTGGTCGAGCCCGGCTCCTGCTTTGCCGGCACGCTCGCCGAGCTCGTCTTCGCCGCCGACCGCTCCTACATGCTGATCGGCACGCGCCAGGGCGACAACCGCCCGCCGCCGTCGATCGAACTGTCAGCGATGAATTTTGGCCCGTATCCGATGAGCCATGGCCTGACGCGGCTTCAGTCGCGCTTCCAGGCCGATCCGGCCGATGTGGAACGCGCGGAAGCCACGATGGGCACGGCGCTGGACGCCGAGCAGGCCGAAGAGCTCGGCCTCGTCACCTTCGCGCTCGACGACATCGACTGGGATGATGAAGTTCGCGTGTTCCTGGAAGAGCGCGCCAGCTTCTCGCCCGACAGCCTCACCGGCATGGAAGCGAGCCTTCGCTTCGTCGGCCCCGAGACGATGGAATCGAAAATCTTCTCGCGCCTCACCGCGTGGCAGAACTGGATCTTCCAGCGCCCGAACGCGGTCGGCGAGGAAGGCGCGCTGCGCCGCTACGGCAGCGGCCAGAAGCCGAAATTCGATATGACGCGGGTGTAACGATTCTCGTGTCCCGGGCGCGCTGCGGCACCAAAAGCGCAACGCGCGTCTTCAACGCGCTATGGTGACGCTGCGCAGAACCGGGACCCATGTGGACCGAACAATGGGTCCCGGCTCTGCAGCGCACCGCTTCGCGCTGCGCAGCGTCCGGGACAGAAGACAGACCAAGGAGCACGGCCATGAGCATGAACATCATGAACGTCGACTACTCGACCAAGATTCCGAACAACGTCAATCTGGCCGAAGACCGCCAGGTGCTCAAGGCGCTGGAAGGCTGGCATCCCGGCTACATGGACTGGTGGAAAGACATGGGGCCGGAAGGCTTCCAGGAATCGCTGGTGTACTTGCGCACCGCCTATTCGGTCGATCCGCGCGGCTGGGCCAAGTTCGATTACGTGCGGATGCCCGAGTATCGCTGGGGCATTCTCCTTGCTCCCCAGGAAGAGAACCGGGTCGTGCCGTTCGGCGAGCATTTTGGCGAGCCGGCATGGCAGGAAGTCCCGGGTGAATATCGCGCCATGCTGCGCCGTCTGATCGTGATCCAGGGCGACACCGAGCCGGCCTCCGTCGAGCAGCAGCGCCACCTCGGCAAGACCGCGCCCTCGCTGTACGACATGCGCAATCTGTTCCAGGTCAATGTCGAGGAAGGCCGTCACCTCTGGGCGATGGTGTACCTGCTGCAGAAGTACTTCGGGCGCGACGGACGTGAAGAGGCTGACGATTTGTTGCGCCGCCGCTCGGGTGACGCTGACTCGCCGCGCATGCTGGGCGCCTTCAACGAGGCGACCCCGGACTGGCTGTCCTTCTTCATGTTCACCTATTTCACCGACCGCGACGGCAAGATGCAGCTGCATTCGCTGGCGCAGTCCGGCTTCGATCCCTTGTCACGCACCTGCCGCTTCATGCTGACGGAAGAAGCGCACCACATGTTCGTCGGCGAGACCGGCATCACCCGCGTCGTGCAGCGCACCTGCGATGCGATGCGCGAAGCCGGCATCACCGATCCCACCGACATCGCGAAGGTCCGCGCGCTCGGCGTGATCGACCTGCCGACCATCCAGAAGAAGCTGAACCTGCACTATACGTTGTCGCTTGATCTCTTCGGCTCGGAAGTCTCGACCAACGCGGCCAACGCCTTCAACACCGGCATCAAGGGCCGCTATCACGAGACCCAGATCGACGACGATCATCAGCTCAAGAACGCCACCTATCCGGTGCTGAAGTTCATCGACGGCGAGATCAAGCTGGTGGACGAGCCGGCGCTCACCGCGCTCAACATGCGCCTGCGCGACGACTACAGCCAGGATTGCGTCAAGGGCATGCTGCGCTGGAACAAGGTGATCTCGACCGCGGGCTACCAGTTTCAGCTCAAGCTGCCCAACGTCGCCTTCCATCGCCATATCGGCGAGTTCAAGGGCATCCACGCGACGCCGGATGGTCTGTTGATCGACGACGCCACCTGGGCGAAGCGCAAGGACGAATGGCTGCCATCGACCGCCGACGGCGACTTCATCACCTCGCTGATGCAGCCCGTCACCGAGACCGGCCAGTTCGCCTCCTGGATCTCGCCGCCGAAAGTCGGCATCGACAACAAGCCCGGCGATTTCGAGTATGTGAGGATCGAGTCGTAAGTGTCTTCTTCACCTCTCCCCGCTTGCGGGGAGAGGTGGGGGGGGGGGGGGGGGGGAAAAAAAAAAAAGGGGGGCGGGGGGGGGGGGGGGGGGGGGGGGGGGGGGGGGGGGGGGCGCCCCCCCACAGGTGCGGCGACAATCTCACGCGCGGAGAGAGCCCCTCACCCCAACCCTCTCCCCGTAAGAACGGGGCGAGGGAGCGCACTGTCCGCGCGGCGGGCTCGAGCCCCTACCCCGCGATCTCCAGCCCCGCGTTCGCGTACACCACGCCGCCATCCACCGCGATGGTGTTGCCGACCACGTAGTCACCCGCGCGCGAGGCGAGATAGATCGCCACGCCGGCCATGTCCTCGTCGGTTCCGATCCGCCGCGCCGGAATGCGCTTGGCGACATCCTCCGAATGGTCGCGCGCAGCCCGGTTCATGTCGGACTTGAACGCGCCGGGCGCGATCGCGGTGACATTGATGTTGTCCTTGATCAGTTTCGTCGCCATGCGCCGCGTCAAATGGATCACCGCGGCCTTGCTCGCGGCATAGGAGTAGGTCTCGCCGGGATTGACGAAGATGCCGTCAACCGAGGCGATGTTGATGACCTTGGCGGGCCGCTCATGCGAAGCCGCCGCGCGCAGCGGCTTGGCCAGCGCCTTGGTCAGGAAGAACAGCGACTTGACGTTGAGGTCCATCACCTTGTCCCAGCCGCTTTCGGGGAATTCGTCGAACTCCGCGCCCCAGGCAGCCCCTGCATTGTTGACGAGGATGTCGAGCTTCGGCTCCAGCTTGATGATTTCGCCAGCGAGCCTGTCGCAGCCGTCGACGGTCGAGATGTCGATCGGCAGCGCGATGCACTCACCGTCATATCGGCCTGACAGCTCGTTCGCGGTGGCTTCGCAAGGCCCGGCCTTGCGCGCGGTGATATAGACCTTCGCGGCCCCTGCGCTGAGAAATCCCGCCGCGATCATCTTGCCGATGCCGCGCGAACCGCCGGTCACCAGTGCGACGCGGCCTTTGAGCGAGAACAGATCGTTGAACATGGTGCCTCCCTTTGTTTGCGCCGGTTGTGGGCGGGGTGGGGAGGGGAGTCAAGGAAGGCGCCGCATCGTCGTCCTGGCGAAAGCCAGGACCCATTACCCCAGGATAGAGTTGTTTGAATGAGCTGTGGCCCGAGCGCGTCGCAAAATGGACAGCGGTGTCAATGGGTCCTGGCTTTCGCCAGGACGACGGCTGAATTCGGGACGACAGCGGAGATTCGAAACTACGCCGCCGCGATCCTGCGGAAGCCGTTCCACATCGCGGTCGCAGCGCCCGAGGTCAGCACCGGCAGAATCCGCGTGTCCTGGTAATTGCCGTTGAGCGAGACCCGTGGCAGCGCGGTCATGTGGCCGGCGTTTTCGGCGAACAGCATGCCGGGCCGCGTCGTCACCGCGGTCTTGAAGCCGGCGGATGCAGCGAGCACGAATTCACGCTCGCCCGCCGCCTCGCGATCGCCATAGGGATAGGCCAGATGTTGAACGTTGCGGCCCAGCGCCTGCTCGATTCGCGCGCGGCTCACGGCCATCTCCTGCGTGGCGATCGCTTCGCTTTGCTTGGCGAGATTGCAATGGCTGACGGAATGCGCGCCGATCGTGACCAGGGGATCGGCGGCAAATGTCTTCACCTCCTCCCAGGACAGGCAGAGGCTGCGGCACAGCGCGGCCATGTCGACGCCGTATTTCGTGCAGAGCGCCTCGATCTCGCGCTTGAGATCGTGCTCGCCGGGCAGCGCGCGCAACCAGTCGTGCAGGCGGTCGAACGCCGCCTGCTTGGCGGCTGGCGTCGTCGCATCGAGCCGCAGCGCGGCATTGCCGATCGTCACCTCGATCTGCTCGGTCTTGGCGATGACGGCCTCCAGCGCCTCCCACCACAGCCGGCCCGTGCCCTCCGCGAAATCGCTGGCGACATAGACCGCCAGAGGCGCGTCAAATTCGCGCAGAACCGGCAGCGCAAAATCGAGATTGTCGCGATAGCCATCGTCGAGCGTGAAGGCGGCGAAGCGGCGGTCGAACCGGCGCCGCACCAGCCGCTCATGCAGCTCGTCCATGCTGACGATGTCGATCTCGCGCGAGCGCAGATGACGCAGGGTCGCGCGCAGGAATTCGGGGGTGACTTCGAGATGCCTGTTCGGCTGGAACGCCGCCGCGCGGGCCGGCCGCACGTGATGCAGCATGAAAATGGCGCCGACGCCCGACAAAAGCGGCCGCAACAGGTGGTGGGCGCCGCTGAAATAGAGTGCTTCCAGCCCGGCGCGGATGACGTTGTTACGGAGTTGTTTCATGACCCGCTGGCGGACTTTGGCATTCCGCCTTCAACTTACGGAAGAACCCTTGAAGAAAAAGTTATTCCAATTGTCCACGCCCGGCCTTCGGAAGGGCGTCATTTCCGGTTTGACAGCCCGCCAAGGGTTTGTTTTGTCTCCGGTTCCAGAGTTCGGGTCGTCGAATGCAGAAGCTTTTCAGGTGGGCCAGCAAATGGTGGCCGGGGCTCATCCCCCTGGCCGTCATGTGGGGATTTGCGGCCTGGAATAACACTTTGCCGGTCGAGGCGGACCTTTCCGCCCGCAGCTCGGCGGCTCTGAAGGACACCGTTCTGGACAAGACCCGGATCGCGGTGGACGGCCGCGACGTCAGCCTGGCTGCGGACGCGTTTTCCGAGGAGGGTCGCCGCGACGCTGTTGTGGCGGTCGAGACCGTGCCCGGCGTGCGCCTGGTCGACGACCGGACCCGCCTTGTGCCCGAGGCAAAGCCCTTCGTCTGGAACGCCGAACGCGACGTGGTGCGGGTTACGCTGTCAGGCTCCGCGCCCCTGCCGTCGATGAAGGGCCGCCTGACCGAGGCGGCCCGCAAGGAAGTCGGCGGTACCGAGGTGGCCGATCAGATGGGTTTGGCACGCGGCGCACCGCCGCGGTTCGAGGCGGCTGCGATGCTGCTGCTCGACCAGATCGGCAAGCTCAAGGATGGCAAGATCACGATCACGGACACCAAAGTCACTCTGTCGGGGATGGCGCGCGATCTCGGCGGCCGCGAAGCAGTCGCAGCGGCGCTCAAAAACCTGCCCGAGGGCTTTTCGATCGCCGCCAACGACGTCAAGGCGCCGCCTTACGTCTTCCAGGCCTACAAGGATCCGGTGGCCGCGACGGTGACGCTGACCGGCTATGTTCCCGACAACAATGTCCACGCGGCCATCGCCACCAGCGCGTCGCGGAAATTCTTCAACGAAAAAATCGTCGACAATCTCAAGGCCAGCGTCGGCGCGCCCGGCTCCTTCAGCCCCGCCGTGGTCGCGGCGCTCGGCGCGCTGTCGCGACTGTCGACCGGCACGCTCGTCGTGTCCGACCGCGAGGTGAAGCTGTCGGGCGATGCGCTCTATGAAGGTGCCGCCAACGACATCCGCGCAAGCCTCGGCAAGGATTTTCCGAAAAACTGGCAGTACAAGCCGGAAATCACGGTGAAACCCGCGGCCGGGCCGGTCGACGGCACCGTGTGCCAGCAATTGTTCTCCGAGCTTTTGGCCAAGGCCAAGATTCGCTTCGGGGCGAAGCGCGCCGAGATCGATCCGGATTCCGCCGGCATTCTCGATCATCTGATCGAGACGGCATTGCGCTGTCCCACCACCAATATCGAGGTCGCCGGGCATACCGATGCCGACGGCGAGGATTCCTTCAACCAGGCACTCTCGGAGAAGCGCGCGCAGGCGGTGATCGACTATCTGGTCAAGGCCGGCCTGCCTGCCAGCCGCTTCACCGCGGTCGGCTACGGCAGCACGCAGCCGGTCGCCGGTAATGACAGCGAAGACGCCAAGGCGCAGAACCGCCGCATCGAATTTCTGGTGAGGTGACGATGCCCTATCTCGTCTCGTTCCATCTGGGCTGGCTGATCGGCTCGCTGCTACTCGGCTTCTGCATGGGCTGGATCTCGGTGGTCCAACGCGGCAACGGCACCTCGAAAGTGACCGCGCGCTGGCTCGCCGTGTTTGTTGCCGGCCTGGTCGCGGCCTCGTTCGCGCATGTGGTCCCCGGCCGCTTCGGCTACTGGCTCGACCTCGGCCTGATCATGTTCGCCTGCTATCTCGTCGGCGGCGCCATTGGCGCCTGGCTGCGCGATCGGGTGGTCGCGCGCAGCATGCCGCCGGCCTGAGCGGCTGAGCTGAGAGGCAAACGCGCGCCCGCTATCGCGCTCATCACCTGCTCCGCCATCAGATTTCAAGGGCGAGGATGTGGCGCTTGACATCAATACGTACGTACGTATTATAACGCCATGCCAAAGCCCTCACTCAAAGACGCCATTCTCGACGCCGGCCTGAAGGTCATGTTTCGGACCGGCTATCACGGCACCAGCGTGCGCGACGTCACCACTGCTGCGGGCGCGCCGCAGGGGTCCTTCACCAATCATTTCCGCTCAAAGGAAGCATTCGCCTCCGAGGTGCTCGACCGCTACTTCGAGATCACAAGGGCGCTGGTCGCCGAGGCGCTCGACGACACCTCGCTGACCCCGCGGGCGCGGCTGAAGCGCTACCTGGACATCATCACTGGCCGGCTCGAAGCGGACGGCTACGGCCGCGGCTGCCTGATTGGCGATCTCAGTCTGGAGGCGACCGGCAGCAGCGAGATGCTGCGCGGGCGCCTCGCGGCCATCTTTGCTGAATGGCGCATGCCGTTCGCCGCCTGCATCAGGGATGCCCAAACCAGCGGCGAGATTGCCTCCGATTTCGAGCCTGAGGAGCTCGCCGACTTCCTGCTCGCGTCCTGGCAGGGCGCGATCCTGCGCATGAAGGTCGACCGCAATCCCAAAGCGCTCGAACGTTTCAAGACCATCGCATTCCAAACCGTGTTCAAGGAGCTGACATGACCAAGCAGATCGAGATCAAGATTCGCAAAGCGTCCGTCCTCGGAAGCAGCATGGCCTATCGTGAGGCAGGCGCGCAGAACGCGCCGGTCGCGCTCTTCCTGCACGGCAATCCGACTTCCTCGTACATCTGGCGCAACATCATGCCCTTGGTGTCACCGGTCGCGCATTGCCTCGCGCCCGACAACATCGGCTTCGGTCAGTCCGATAAGCCCGACATCGACTACCGCTTCTTCGATCACGTCCGCTATGTCGATGCCTTCATCGAACAGCGCGGCCTTACGTCGGCCTATCTGGTCGCGCAGGATTGGGGCACGGCGCTCGCATTTCATCTTGCGGAGCGCCGCCCGGATTTTGTGCGCGGCCTCGCTTTCATGGAGTTCATCCGTCCGATGCCGACCTGGCAGGACTTCCACGACACCGAGGTTGCCGAAGAGCAGGAGCATGCCGAGGCGGCGCGGGCGGCCTTCCGTAAATTCAGGACGCCGGGCGAGGGCGAGGCGATGATCCTCGAGGCGAATGCCTTCGTCGAGCGCGTGCTGCCGGGCGGCATCGTGCGCAAGCTCAGCGAGGACGAGATGGCGCCCTATCGCACGCCGTTCCCGACACCGGAGAGCCGCCGGCCCGTTCTTGCGCTTCCGCGCGAACTGCCGATCGGAGGCGAGCCTGCTGACGTCTATGAGGCGCTCCAGTCCGCGCATGCAGCGCTGGCCGCGTCGTCCTATCCAAAGCTCCTGTTCACCGGCGAGCCCGGAGCTCTGGTCGCACCGGAATTCGCCGAACGGTTTGCAGCCTCCCTGAAGCACTGCGCGCTGGTTCGTCTCGGCGCCGGCCTGCATTTCCTCCAGGAGGATCACCCCGAGGCGATCGGGCGCTCCGTGGCCGGCTGGATCGCGGGCATCGAGGCGGTGCGCCCGCAGCTTGCGGCCTGAGCAGAACGCTACCTCCGAACGACATGCTCATCGCGGCCGCTGGCCGGCGGCCGCGATGACGTCTGTGATGTCGCAGTGCAACCGGATGATCGAGCGCGAGCCGTCGGCCACGTAATCGTGCGCGCCGCAGCGGCCGCGCGCGGAGCGACCCTCTTTCAACAGCGGAATCCCGCCCATAGATTGATTTCGACTTAAGCCGTGACGGAACATTGTACGGCCGAAATCATCAAAACTTCATGGCGTCTGCGCAGGATTGCCATGGAGATTCGCGTCAGGCTTGCCGCCGAAAGCGCCAAACCGTGCATCAGGAGCCCGCAACCTGCCTAAAACCTTGAAGCCACGACTTTTTGTTCGAATTGTCGAATTCCACTCCGCCCCAAAACGCGCTAGTGGAGGGGCAGGGGGCATGCGCGATGCCGGAGCCGCTGACGAGGATTCGTCGAGTGCCCGTGCGTCGTCCGCCTGTTCGCTGGCCACCCCGGCCGCTGAAGCGTTGTTCGAGGTCTAGATGCTGGAAGCCATACGCAGGGCGATGACGTTTCTGCGCCAGAAGCAAATCCTGCATAAGCTTGGAGTTGTGATCAGCGTCGCTGTCATCGGCATCGCTTGCTATGTGCTCTACCACATGCTGCGCGGCATCGATGTCAACGAAGTCCTCGAAGCGATCAAGAGCACCGAGCCGAGCCAGATTGCGCTGGCGGCTTTGTTCGTCGCCGCGGGCTATTTCACGCTGACCTTCTACGACCTGTTCGCCGTGCGCGCGATCGGCCACGCCCACGTCCCCTATCGCATCAACGCGCTCGCCGCCTTCACCAGCTATTCGATCGGCCACAATGTCGGCGCCAGCGTCTTCACCGGCGGCGCGGTGCGCTACCGCATCTATTCCGCCTACGGCCTGAACGCGATCGACGTCGCAAAGATCTGCTTCCTCGCCGGCCTGACCTTCTGGCTCGGCAATGCCGCGGTGCTGGGCCTCGGCATCTCCTATCATCCGGAGGCCGCGGCCTCGATCGACATGCTTCCGCCCTGGCTGAACCGGATGCTGGCGATGATGATCATCGTCGGGCTGGTCGCCTACGTGGTCTGGGTCTGGACCCAGCCCCGGATGGTCGGCCGCGGGCCCTGGACCGTGATGCTGCCGGGCGGCCCGCTGACGCTGCTCCAGATCGCGATCGGCATCATCGATCTCGGCTTCTGCGCGCTGGCGATGTACGTGCTGGTCCCGGACGAGCCCAATCTCGGCTTCGTGGTGGTCGCGGTGATCTTCGTCTCGGCCACGCTGCTCGGCTTTGCCAGCCATTCGCCCGGAGGCCTTGGCGTGTTCGACGCGGCCATGCTGGTCGGACTCTGGCAGATGGACCGCGAGGAGCTGCTGGGCGGGATGCTGCTGTTCCGCGTCCTCTATTATCTGTCCCCTTTCGTCATATCTGTAATCTTGCTGACGTTTCGCGAAGTTATCATCGGCGCACGATCGAAGCGCCTGCAGCAGGCGGCGCTCAAGCTCGACCCCGGGCCCGCGCCTAAAGCCGCTTACGTGAGAAAGCGCAGCGACAGCGGCGCCTGACCGGCGCAACGTCCTTTGGAGAAGCCCGCCCCGATGGCGATCGACGCCCCATCTTCTCCCTCCTCCCAGCCCTGGTCCGACCGGCTGCGGCACTCGACCGTCATCCTGATCGCCGCGGCGCTGGCGCTGTCGGTGGTGGTCTCGCTGGGCGAATTGTCGGCACTGCATGCGATTGCGGTGTTCTTCTGCGTCGCGGCCGCAGCGCTGATCCCGTGGCGCCTGCACGATACTGCCGCCTCGCGCGAAGAGACCCGCCGCGTCAACCCGGTCGAGAGCGCGGCGGTCGCCGCGGTGGTTGCCGGCATGCCCGATCCCGCGGTGCTGCTCGACCGCGCCGGCCGCGTCATCCATCTCAACGCCGCAGCCGCCCAGCTCGCGCCGGCGCTGCGCCGAAATGAGCTCGCTCAGTTCGCGCTGCGCTCGCCCGAGATCATCACGGCGCTGCGCGAGTCGATCGCGACCACCGAGCCGCGGCGCGCGACCTATCTCGACCATGTCCCGGTCGATCGCTGGATGGAGCTGACCATCACGCCGGTGCCGGTGCCGACCACCTTCGGCGGCGCCGACAAATGCATGCTGATGACCTTTCACGACCAGACGCCGCTGCGTCGGGTCGAGGAGATGCGGGCCGATTTCGTCGCCAACGCCAGCCACGAGCTGCGCACGCCGCTGGCCGCACTGTCCGGCTTCATCGACACGCTTCAGGGGCAGGCCAAGGACGATCCCAAGGCGCGCGAGCGCTTCCTCGGCATCATGCACAACCAGGCCACCCGGATGGCGCGCCTGATCGACGATCTGCTGTCGCTGTCGCGGGTGGAGCTGTCGGCCCATGTGCGGCCCGACACCCTCGTCGACCTGCTGCCGATCATCTTGCAGGTCGCCGACGGGCTCGAGCCGCTGGCGCGGGAACGCCAGGTCGAGGTCGAGACCCAGCTCCCTGAGATCCCGGTACTGATCGCGGGGGACCGCGAGGAGCTGCTCCGCCTGTTCGAGAATTTGATCGAGAACGCGCTCAAATACGGCGCCGCGGGCGGTCGCGTCATCGTGTCGCTGATGCCAGGCGCCGCCCCTGATGGAACTCAGGAAATCCGGGTCCTGGTCCGGGATTTCGGCCCCGGCATCGCGCCGGAGCATCTGCCGCGGCTGACCGAACGGTTCTACCGGGTCGATGTCGGCGACAGCCGCTCGCAGGGCGGCACCGGCCTCGGATTATCGCTGGTGAAACATATTCTTAACCGCCATCGCGGCCGGCTTTTGATCGAAAGCGTGCCCAAACAGGGCGCCACTTTCACCGCCTGTTTCCCCCAGGGCAAGCCTGCGGCTCTGAGCTAAATTCCAGCGATTTCAGCTGCTTAACGCTGTCATCCGACTGTCACCAAACCTTCGTAAAAGCTCAGCTGTCCGCTCCTAAAGGGGCGGCACGGGGAGCGCGATCGGGCGCGGATGGCGCTTCGCTCCCCTGTATGGAGACCAGCATGAATTTCCTCAAAACACTCGTCGCTGCTGGCATCGTCGCCGCATCGACGACGGCGGCCTTTGCTGCCGATATCACCGGTGCCGGTGCGACGTTCCCGTTCCCGATCTATTCCAAATGGGCTGACGCCTATAAGAAGGAGACCGGCAACGGTCTGAACTACCAGTCGATCGGCTCCGGCGGCGGCATCAAGCAGATCCAGGCCAAGACCGTGACCTTCGGCGCCAGCGACGCGCCGCTCAAGGCCGAGCAGCTCGAGAAGGACGGCCTCGTCCAGTGGCCGATGGTGATGGGTGCCATCGTTCCCGTCGTCAACATCGAGGGCGTGAAGCCCGGCGAGATGGTGTTCGACGGCGAGACGCTGGCCAGCATCTATCTCGGCAAGATCACCAAATGGGATGACGCCGCGATCAAGAAGCTCAACCCGAACGTGAAGCTGCCCTCGGAGGCCATCACCGTGGTCCGCCGTTCGGACGGCTCTGGCACCACCTTCAACTTCACCAACTACCTCGCCAAGGCCAGCGCGGACTGGAAGAGCAAGGTCGGTGAGGGTACCGCGGTCGAGTGGCCGGTCGGCGTCGGCGCCAAGGGCAACGAAGGCGTGTCCGGCAACATCAGCCAGACCAAGAACTCGATCGGCTACGTCGAGTACGCCTATGCCAAGCAGAACAAGCTGACCTACACCGGTCTCGTCAACAAGGCCGGCAAGCCGGTGCAGCCCACCGTCGAAGCGTTCCAGGCGGCCGCCTCCAACGCCGACTGGGCCAAGGCTCCCGGCTACTACGTCATCCTGACCGACCAGCCCGGCGAGAAGTCCTGGCCGATCACGGCGGCGACCTTCATCCTGATGCACAAGGACGCCACCGACAAGGCGGCCTCGCAGGAAGCCATCAAGTTCTTCCGCTGGGCCTTCAAGAACGGCGGCAAGGCGGCTGAAGAGCTCGACTACATCCCGATGCCGGACCCGGTCGTTCAGCTGATCGAGAAGACCTGGGCTGCCGAAATCAAGAGCTAGCTTCGCGACGCTCGTGCCCCGGATGCGCTGCGCCGCATCCGGGGCACGGACCAACAAAAAAACGTATGCTATTTAGTACAGGGGATCGGCGTGGCAGAGATGGCCGTTCAGAGCGATGTAATCGACGACGCCGGACCGTATGATCGCGCCAAGGCCTTGAGCGCGTTCAAGCTCGGCGACGTTACCTTCTACTGGATCACGCGGCTCTCCGCGATCTCGGTGCTTCTGATCCTCGGCGGCATCATCATTTCGCTGATCGTCGGCGCCTTCCCGGCGATGAAGGAATTCGGGGTCTCGTTCCTGTGGACGCAGCGCTGGGCGCCGTCGGCCGATCCGCCGGTGCTCGGCGCGCTCGGGCCAATGTACGGCACGCTCGTCACCTCCTTCATCGCGATGCTGATCGCCATTCCCGTGGGTCTCGGCATTGCGATCTTCCTCACCGAGCTCTGCCCGCAACGGCTGCGCCGCCCGATCGGCATGGCGATCGAGCTGCTCGCCGGCATCCCCTCGATCATCTACGGCATGTGGGGCTTCTTCGTGTTGGGTCCGTTCCTCGCCAACACGTTCCAGCCCTTCATGATCAAGATCTTCGACGGCGTGCCCGTGCTGGGCGCGATCTTCGCAGGTCCCCCGTCCTATCTCAGCCTGTTCAATGCCGCGCTGATCCTCGCCATCATGGTGCTGCCCTTCATCACCTCGATCTCAGTCGACGTGTTCAAGACCGTGCCTCCGGTGCTGAAGGAAGCCGCCTACGGCGTCGGCTGCACCACCTGGGAAGTCGTCCGCAGCGTGGTGATCCCCTACACCCGCGTCGGCGTCATCGGTGGCGTCATGCTGGCGCTGGGCCGGGCGCTCGGCGAGACCATGGCGGTGACCTTCATCATCGGCAACTCGTTCCGGATCTCGTCCTCGATCTTCGCCCCCGGCACCACGATCTCGGCGGCGATCGCATCCGAGTTCGCCGAGAGCGACGGCCTGCACCAGTCCGGCCTGATCCTGCTCGGCCTCCTGCTGTTCGTGCTGACCTTCTTCGTGCTCGCAGCGGCGCGGCTGATGCTGATGCGGCTGGAAAAGAAGGCGGGGAACTAGCGCCATGAATCCGATCTATTCACGCCGCCGCCGCAAGGACATCGTCGTTCGCGGGCTCTGCATCGCCGCAACGGCCTTCGGCGTCACCTGGCTCGCGCTGATCCTGATCACGCTGCTCTACAATGGACTGGCGGGACTCAATGTCCAGCTGTTCACCGAGAACACGCCGCCTCCCGGATCGAACGAGGGCGGCCTGCTCAACGCCATCGTCGGCTCGCTGATCATGACCGTGATCGGCGTCGGCATTGGCGCGCCGCTCGGCATGTTCGCCGGCACCTATCTCGCCGAATACGGCCGCAATGACCGGCTGACCTCGGTGATCCGCTTCATCAACGACATCCTGCTCTCGGCGCCCTCGATCATCATCGGCCTGTTCATCTACGGCGCGGTGGTGGTGCCGATGCGCGGCTTCTCGGCGATCGCAGGCTCGCTCGCGCTCGCGGTCATCGTGATCCCGGTGGTGCTGCGCACGACCGAGGACATGCTGCTGCTGGTGCCGAACGCGCTGCGCGAGGCGGCCTCGGCGCTCGGCCTGCCGCGTTCGCTGGTGATCAAGCGGATCGCTTATCGCGCCGCGCGCTCCGGCCTCATCACCGGCGTGCTGCTCGCAACCGCTCGCGTCGCCGGTGAAACTGCGCCGCTGCTGTTCACCGCGCTGTCGAACCAGTTCTTCAGCCTCGGCCTGAATAAGACGATGGCGAACCTGCCTGTCACCATCAACAACTTCGTGCAGAGCCCCTATGCCTATTGGAAGCAATTGGCCTGGAGCGGGGCGCTGCTCATCACCCTGACCGTTCTTGCCCTTAATATTGGCGCGCGCATCCTTGGCGCCGAGAGGACCGCAAAATGAGTGATCTTTCCGTATCGATGAGCGCGGCCGGTGGGCTGCCCCACGCGCCGGTGCTGCCGGAGGCGCCCCCGAAGGTGACCGTGCGCAACCTGAACTTCTATTACGGCGAGCACCACGCGCTGAAGAACATCAACCTGACGCTGGGCGCCAATCGCGTCACGGCGTTCATCGGTCCGTCGGGCTGCGGCAAGTCGACCCTGCTGCGCATCTTCAACCGGATGTACGACCTCTATCCCGGCCAGCGCGCCACTGGTCAGCTGATGCTCGACCAGACCAACATCCTCGACGGCAAGCTGGACCTCAATTTGCTGCGCGCCCGCGTCGGCATGGTGTTCCAGAAGCCGACGCCGTTCCCGATGACGATCTACGAGAACATCGCGTTCGGCATCCGCCTGTATGAGAAGATCTCGAAGTCCGAAATGGACGGCCGCGTCGAGAAGGCGCTGCGCGGCGGCGCGCTGTGGAACGAGGTCAAGGACAAGCTCAACGCCTCCGGCCTGTCGCTCTCCGGCGGCCAGCAGCAGCGCCTCTGCATCGCCCGCACCGTCGCGGTGCGGCCCGAGGTGATCCTGTTCGACGAACCCTGTTCGGCGCTCGACCCGATCTCGACCGCCAAGGTCGAGGAGCTGATCCAGGAGCTGTCCGAGGATTACACGATCGCGATCGTCACCCACAACATGCAGCAGGCGGCGCGCGTCTCCGACAAGACCGCCTTCATGTATCTCGGCGAGCTGATCGAGTTCGACGACACCAGCAAGATCTTCACGTCGCCGACCGACCGGCGCACGCAGGATTACATCACCGGCCGGTTCGGCTGAGGAGACGCGACATGGCTTCCGAACATACCGCAAAGGCTTTCGACACCGACCTCCAGGAACTCACCCGCCTGGTCGCCGAGATGGGCGGCATCGCCGAGCGCATGATCGTCGAGTCCGTCGACGCGCTGATCCGCCGCGACGTCCCGCTCGGCCAGCGCGTCGTCGCCATCGACACCGAGCTCGACGCGCTGCAGAAGCGCATCGAGGAGCGTGCGGTGCTCACCATCGCCCGCCGCCAGCCGATGGCGGTCGATCTGCGCGAGATCGTCGGCGCCATGCGCGTCGCGACCGATCTCGAGCGCATCGGCGACCTCGCCAAGAACATGGGCAAGCGCGTCGCGGCGCTGGAGACGGACTTCCATCCGCTCAAGCTGTTCCGCGGCCTCGAGCACATGACCGACCTCGTGCAGCAGCAGGTCAAGTCGGTGCTGGACGCCTATGCCGCGCATGATTTGCCGGCGGCGATGGCGGTGTGGAAGGGCGACGAGGAAGTCGACGCCATCTGCACCTCGCTGTTCCGCGAGCTCCTCACCTACATGATGGAGGATCCGCGCAACATCTCGTTCTGTATTCACCTGATGTTCTGCGCCAAGAACATCGAGCGGATCGGCGACCACGCCACCAACATCGCCGAGACCGTGTTCTACATGATCGAGGGCCAGGCGATCACCGACAAGCGGCCGAAGGGCGACATGACGACCTTCGCCAACACGGTACCGAACACCTGAAGACTTAAGGGAGCGACGACGCGATGGGCGCACGCATTATGGTGGTTGAGGACGAGGAAGCCCTGACCGAGCTTCTCCGCTACAACCTCGAAGGCGACGGCTATGACGTCGAGACGGTGATGCGCGGCGACGACGCCGACACCCGCCTCAAGGAGCACATCCCCGATCTGATCGTGCTCGACTGGATGCTGCCGGGCCTGTCAGGCATCGAATTGTGCCGGCGGCTTCGCACCCGTCCCGAGACCAAGCAGCTCCCGATCATCATGCTCACCGCGCGCGGTGAGGAGAGCGAGCGGGTGCGGGGTCTTGCGACCGGCGCCGACGATTACATCGTCAAGCCGTTCTCGGTGCCGGAGCTGCTGGCACGCGTGAAGGGCCTGCTGCGGCGTGCAAGCCCGGAGCGGCTCGCCACCGTGCTTGCTTTTGGCGACATCGAGCTCGACCGTGACAAGCGCCGCGTGGCGCGATCGGGCCGGCCGATCGATCTCGGTCCGACCGAATATCGCCTGCTGGAGTTCTTCCTGGAGCATCCGGGCCGGGTGTTCTCGCGCGAGCAACTGCTCGACAGCGTCTGGGGCCGCGACATCTATATCGACGAGCGTACCGTCGACGTGCATATCGGCCGCCTGCGCAAGCTGCTCAATCTCGGCCGCGAGCAAGACCCGATCCGCACCGTCCGCGGCGCCGGCTACGCGCTGGATGATCGGTTTGCGAAGGCGGAGCAGGTGTAGGGTTGCAGGCTTGTTTGTTGGCGAGCTGTCCCTGCATTCTCCGATGTCGTCCCGGACAAGCGAGCGCTGATCCGGGACCCATAACCACAGGGAGTGGTTTGGCGAAGACTCAGAGTTACCCCTTTCGCACGACTACTGCGTGCTCGGAGTATGGGTCCTGGCTTTCGCCAGGACGACACTGAAATTATTGAACTGTCTTTGCGCGACGACTTGCCCTGATTACCGCGGACCCGGCTTCACCGGTGCGCGGCGCCGATCCGACGCCGGCTGGTACGCAACACGCGAGTGCTGGGCGCAATAGGGCAGGCCGGACAGCGCCCGTCCACCGCAGAAGAAGAAGTCCGGGCTCGAGGGATCGCCGACCGGCCAGTGGCAGGTCGCCTCGTTCAATTCGAGCAGCGACAGCCGCTGGCTCATCGGCACCACGTTGTCGTAGGTGACCGGATCCGGCTCAGCCTCGACCTCGAAGGCCTGCGCCAGCGCGGTGTTGCCGCGCGAGATCGGGCGGCTCACCCGCATCATGTGCTGCGCGGGGCGCGCCTTGCGCGGCCGGGGCGCTGCCGATGATGGGCTCTTGGCGCGGCCCGAAAGACCGAGCCTGTGCACTTTGCCGATCACGGCATTGCGGGTCACATTGCCGAGCTCCGCCGCGATCTGGCTGGCCGAAAGTCCGGCCTCCCAGAGCTTTTTCAGCTGCTCGACGCGATCATCGGACCAGGTCAAAACCGTCATTGCACCCTTTCCCTCGCTGCGCGCCAGCCATCCTGGGGCCTCGCAGCGAATGCCTAAGCCTTCAAAAACCCGTGCCGCCAGAATCCCTTAAGGCTCGCCGGGCGCGTCTTGAACGCCCGAACGTTTACGCCGGTACATAAGGACTTAAAGATCAGAACCACTGCACGAGATGTCGTATCTGACAATCCAAACGCTACAATATGGCGTGACTCCCGCGCAAGAGTCCGCCGACTCGCTTCCACATGTTCCGTGGCTAAATCCCGCAAAATCGGCACCGCAAGACTACGGATTCAGCGTTTCGCGAGGCTTTCCGGGCGGCATTGACACCCGTTTCACCAGGCCTAAGATAGTCGCACGTGCCGCCCTCAAGAGGCGGCACGTTTCGTTTTCCGGGCCGGTCGATGGTGCGTTGCGTAATGCACGCTTACACCGTCCGCAACATTCAAGTGACCGTCATGACTAACAGCGCAGCGCCGCATTTGCTCCCCGTTTTCGCCAGGTCCGACCTCGGTTTCGAGCGTGGCGAAGGCTGCTGGCTGATCGCGACCAATGGCGAGCGCTATCTCGATTTCACCTCCGGGGTGGCGGTGAATGCGCTCGGCCATGCCCATCCGGCGCTGGTCGCGGCGTTGCAGGAACAGGCCACGAAGCTCTGGCACATGTCGAACCTGTTCCAGAGCCCGGACGGCGAAAAGCTTGCCGCGCGCCTGTGCAATGAAAGTTTCGCGGACTTCGTGTTCTTCTGCAATTCCGGCGCCGAAGCGCTGGAATGCGTGATCAAGGTCGTGCGCCGCTATCACGCCGCGAAGGGCCATCCAGACCGCTATCGCATGATCACCTTCGAAGGCGCCTTCCATGGCCGCACGCTGGCGACGCTGGCCGCGACGGGTTCGGCAAAATATCTCGAAGGTTTCGGCCCACCCATGGAGGGCTTCGACCAGGTTGCGCATGGCGATCTCGAGGCAGTGAAAAAGGCGATCGGTCCGCAGACCGCCGGCATCCTGATCGAGCCGATCCAGGGCGAGGGCGGTGTGCGTTCGGCAACGCCTGCCTTCCTGAGGGCGTTGCGCCAGCTCTGCGACGAGCGCGGCCTGTTGCTCGCCTTCGACGAGGTGCAGACCGGCATGGGCCGCACCGGCGATCTGTTCGCGTACCGCCGCCTTGGCGTCGAACCCGACGTGATGTCGCTGGCCAAGGCGCTCGGCGGCGGCTTCCCGATCGGCGCCTGCCTTGCGACCGCGGAAGCGGCGTCCGGCATGACGCCGGGCTCGCACGGCTCGACCTTCGGCGGCAATCCGCTCGCGATCGCGGCGGCGAATGCCGTGCTCGACGTCATGCTCAAGCCCGGCTTCTTCGACCACGTGCAGAGGATGTCGCTGCTGCTCAAGCAGAAGCTCGCCTCCGTGATCGACCGTCATGGCGATGTCGTCAGCGAAGTGCGCGGCGAGGGCCTCCTGATCGGCATCAAGGCCGTGGTGCCTTCCGGCGATCTCGTTGCCGCCTTGCGCGCCGAAAAGCTGCTCACCGTCGGCGCCGGTGACAATGTCGTGCGTTTCCTGCCGCCTTTGATCGTCACCGAGGCCGAGATCGAGGACAGCGTCGGGCGGCTCGAGCGCGCCTGCACGGCGTTGTCCGGCAACAAGCGGGCGGCAAGCTGATGAGCAAGTCGCCCGATAATACACCCAAGAAAACACCGAAGCACTTCCTCGATATCAACGAGCTGCCGCTGTCGGAGCTCAAGCGCATGCTGGCCGCGTCCTCCGCGATGAAGGCGAAGCAGAAGGCGCATCAGCCGGTCAGGCCGCTCGAAGGCAAGACGCTGGCGATGATCTTCGAGCGGCCCTCGACGCGGACGCGGGTGTCGTTCGATGTCGCCATGCGCCAGCTCGGCGGCGAGCCCATCATGCTCACAGGCGCCGAGATGCAGCTCGGTCGCGGCGAGACCATCGCCGACACCGCGCGGGTGCTGTCGCGCTATGTCGACGCCATCATGATCCGCATCCTCAATCACGATGCGCTGCTGGAGCTTGCGGCAAACGCCACCGTGCCCGTCATCAACGGCCTGACGCGGCGCTCGCATCCCTGCCAGGTGATGGCCGACCTCATGACCTACGAGGAACATCGCGGCCCGATCGAGGGCAAGACGGTGGCCTGGACCGGCGACGACAATAACGTGCTGGCGTCCTGGGCGCACGCCGCCGAGCGCTTCAAGTTCCAGCTCAATGTCGCGACGCCTCCGGAGCTCGCGCCGAAAAAAGCGATGCGCGACTTCATCAAGGCGACCGGCGCGCCGATCATGCTCGGCACGGATGCCGAAGCCGCCGTGAAGGGCGCCGATTGTGTCGTGACCGACACCTGGGTGTCGATGGGCGACAAGGAAGGCGAGCACCGCCACAACGTGCTCAAGCCCTATCAGGTCAATGCCCAGCTGATGTCGCTGGCCAAGCCCGATGCGCTGTTCATGCACTGCCTGCCCGCCCATCGCGGCGAGGAGGTCACCGACGAGGTGATCGACGGTCCGCAATCCGTCGTATTCGACGAGGCCGAAAACCGCCTGCACGCGCAGAAGGGCATTCTGGCCTGGTGCTTCGACGCGGTGAAGTAACGCGGGCCGGTGAAGTAGCTTTGGATCGTCGGGGGGGGGGGGGGGGCGGCCACACCGCGCGGTGGGGGGGGGG